>JBEKWD010000459.1:0-2757 GCA_049513435.1 Steroidobacteraceae bacterium
ATCTCATCGCGCTGAAAAACTTCGGGGATGAGTGCGACGATTCGTTCCATCTCTTGAAGCATGGGGAAGCTAGAGGACGGCGGCCCCTCGAGCACAGGAGGAGATGCGGAAATAACCCCTGACTCGCGAAGCTCCGTTCGGATTACTCCGAGCCTCGCTGAAAGTGCGCGTAGGCGGATCGCATCGTCCTCGCCGGGCTGGGCGGGGGTGCGCTCGAGATTCGCGGTAAGACCAATGAGCCGGCCCGCCAGCGAAATCAGGGCGCCGCGCTGCGCCCGCCGGGTCGGGTCCACACCTTGTCGCTGCAACGTCGTTCTTAGCCGGCCAGTGCCGATCATGTCGTATTGAAGCACTCTGGCGAGGACCGGCTTCGGTAGGGGTTGGTGAGCGGCAATCCGCTCCGCTACCTGCTGCACCGCGAGCAAAAGATCATCGCCGAATGTGATGAGCGGATCGGAGCGATCGAAGATGCGGTATAGCGCTTCGGTTGCCACAGTGGCGCCAGCAGCTACGGCGATGATCACGATCGGCCAGAGAGTACCCTCCACCTGGACTTCGCTGGGCGCGTAGCGGTCCCATACCGGCAGGGCCACGCCGATCGGAATGGCGAAAGCCAATGCGGCTGCGTAGTTAGTCGTCGTGCGCAAAACGAAAAAGATCAGATACAAGCTTCCGATTACCCAGAAGAAATGAGTAATGGGATAACCGCGGAACAGCATCATACCGAGCAGGGTGTAGAGGCTCGCGAGGACGAATCCGAGGACGATGAATCGCCCCCCGCGCCAGGTAGCGGCGAGATTTTCGCGAGCCAGGAGAATTGAAAATAAACCAGCCAAGGCCGCGTTAGGAATGCGGAAGGTCACGACAATGATCATGACCAGCGTAGCCGCGATCGTCATGCGGATGACCGTGTTCACGCGTCCTGGATACGGAGCGACTTCCCACCGTATGAATTCACGAAACCAAGGCCAAGAGACAGTTGGGCGCGCTGGCCGGTGGGGGAGCTGAGTGGCTCGGGTCACCATATCAAGGTTTCCGTTTGTATCCGCGGATAACTACAACTGCAGATTCCCCCAGACGAATGGCATCAGAAGGCGGTGACTGAATCCGGATGCGGACGGGGTAGCGGCTGGCCAGGTGTACCCAGCTCAGAGTGCGTTGTACGTCGGGCAGGCCGGACGTAATTCGGCCCAGGAGCGAAGGATCGGCTACAACACCGTACCCGGTGCTCTCGACGACGCCCGTAAATCGCAATCCCGAGTCAGACATACCGTACACGTCCGCAGTCATACCAGGTTGGATATGCTTCAGCTGCGTCTCGCGGAAATTTGCAACCACCCACCAGACGCGAGTATCGATAAGCGTGAAAATCTCCTGTCCTATGTGAGCATAAGCACCCTCGGAAATGACGAGGCTGGTCACACGCGCGTCGAACGGAGCGTAGACACGGCACTGGTTGTAGTTGTATTGCGCGTTGGCGATTGCGGCGGCCCGTCCCTGCCGTTGCGCCACGAGGGGATCGAGGGTAAGTACGCTGGACTGCGATTGGTGTAACTGTGCCGTGCTCTGCTCCGCCGAGGCCTTGGCCTCCGCCAGGGCGGCCAGCATGGTGTTGAGGTGGGCTCGATTAAGAGCCAATTGCGATTCGGCTTCATGCACGGACTGGGCGGTGGCGCGCTCTGTCGTGCGTGCCTGGTCCACCTGGTCGACGGTAACGTAATGTTTGGCGAGCAGTGGCTCGACACGGTGCAGGTTATTTTCGGCGTATGCCGACTCAGCCTTGGCTCGATCCAGCGCAGCCTCAGAGTGGGCGACATCGGCCTCGGCCTCGCGGATCGAGGCCTGCGCTCGATCGACGTTGGCGCCGGCGCTGCGGGTTGCTGCCCCCGAGGCGGTGACGGCGTGCACTTCGGCCCCTATGCGCCGCTGTTCGTCGACGATCTGGCCTTCGAGGGCGGCCTGGTCCGACACTGCGCGGTCAAGGGTGTACTTGTAGGGTCGATCATCGATTTCGAAAAGTAGATCGCCCTGTTTAACGTGCTGATTGTCGGCGACGTTCAAGTGCAGTATGGGCCCCTGGACGACGGGGGCGATTCCGATGTAGTTGGCAAAGATTTCGGCGTCATCGGTCTGGGGATGCCGAGTTGTGACCGAGTAGACAGCAATCAAGCCGACGATCGACAGTAGAACCATGGCCGCGGTGAAGACGCGACCGTACCAGTCAAGTTTTGCGAGGCGATTGTCTTGCTCGGGTTGTCCAGTGTCTTGGGTCGACATCGCGTTTACCTAGCTGTAGAAGAGGAGCCACAACATGCACGCCAAGAAGGTCGCCATGCCAAGATAGAAAAGTACAGGTGCAGCCAGGTGTTCAGCGATAGCAGTGCGAGCAATCGCGGCGCGTGCGCCCGCCGCAAGTACGAGACCACCGACGGAGCAGAAGATCCACACGGGGAAAAAAGAGCCGAAGATGCTGTATTCGGGTGCGTGGGAGCAACCAACCAACACCAGCGACGCCGCCAGAGATAAACCGGCAAGGGCGCGAACTGAGGTCATTCGGCGTCGATCGCGCTCCGTCGATTCGGTATCCATATCAGGCAGACCTCATACGCGTCGAATAGTCGTCCTAATCGTGCGCTCAATCCGAACCTCACGATCATTTCGCGCTCGACATGGAAGCGCAACCAAACAACTTCCTGCCATCCTTATCCCGGGCGTCGGGCGATCACTGGACAGCTTCGGTCTCACGTTTCGATTAAG
>JBEKWD010000460.1:0-2746 GCA_049513435.1 Steroidobacteraceae bacterium
AACGATTCGCTCGCCTACCAGATCGGCCAGGCATACGCCGCATTCGTCCAGCCCACAGTAGTGGCGGTCGGCCGCGACATCCGGCCCTCCAGCACCGGCCTGGCAGGCGCATTGATGCGTGGCCTGAGCGACTCGGGGGTCGAGGTGGCGGATATCGGCCTGTGTGGCACCGAGGGGGTGTATTTCGCGACCTTTGGCCATAAGCTCGACGGCGGCATCATGGTGACTGCGAGCCACAATCCGCCCGACTACAACGGCATGAAGCTGGTGCGCGAAGGTAGCCGCCCGATCAGTGCCGACAATGGCCTGCAATTCATGCAGCAGCTGATCGAGGCGCCGCAGTTACCGCCCAAAGCGCCCAAAGCCGGAGCCGTGCACAGCCTCGACACGAGTCGCGAATACCTCGAGCACCTACTCGGTTATATCCGGGGTACGCAGCTCAAGGCGCTCAAAGTCGTGGTGAACGCCGGCAATGGCGGCGCCGGACTGATCATCGATCAGCTCGAGCCGCACCTGCCGGTCCAATTCATCAAGATCAACCACGACCCCGATGGCAGCTTTCCCAACGGCGTGCCCAATCCGATGCTCGAGCAAAACCGTGCGGCCACCAGCGACGCCGTGCGCCGGCATCGCGCCGACCTCGGGCTCGCCTGGGACGGCGACTACGATCGCTGCTTCTTCTTCGATGAGCAAGGCGGCTTCATCGAGGGGTATTACCTGGTGGGTCTGCTGGCCGAGCTGTTTCTGCGGCGTCACCCCGGGGCGCGTATCGTGCACGACCCGCGTCTGACCTGGAACACGATCGATATCGTGCAGCGCTATGGCGGTCAGAGCGTTTTGTGCAAGTCCGGTCATGCGTTCATAAAACAGAAGATGCGCGAGGTCGATGCGGTCTATGGCGGAGAGATGAGCGCACATCATTATTTTCGTGACTTCTCCTACTGCGACAGCGGCATGATTCCGTGGCTGCTGGTGCTGGCGCTCATGAGTGAATCGGGCAAGTCCATGTCGGAACTGATTGGCGAGCGCCAGCGGCTGTATCCGGCCAGCGGCGAGATCAACCGCGAGCTCGATGCGCAGATGGGCGACACCGCCGCAGTGCTCGAGCGTGTGCGCGCGCGCTATCAGGGGCTGGCCAAATCGATCGACTTCACCGATGGGCTGTCGATGGAATTCGATCGCTGGCGCTTCAATCTGCGCGCATCCAACACCGAGCCGCTGGTGCGCCTGAATGTCGAATCGCGCGCCGATGCGCCGCTGATGCAGGAGAAGACCGCCGAACTGCTGCGGCTGCTCGATGGCCGCTGAGCACCCGAGCGCCGAGCAGGCGATACGTTCGCGCCGCTCAGTCCCGGCGCTGCAGTTGCGCGAGCCGGGCCCCTCGCCCGAGCAGATCCACTCCGCCATCGACGCCGCATTGAGCGCGCCGGATCACGGCTTGCTGCGGCCCTGGCGCTTCGTGCTGATTCGCGGCGAGGCACGCGCGCGGCTGGCCGAGCTGTTCGTGCGCCGCATGCTCGAGCGCGATCCGGCGACCCCCGCCGCCAAGCTCGAGAAGGCTCGCAGGACCCCCATGAGCGCACCACTGGTGATCGCCGCGGGCGCGCGCATCGTCGCGCAACACAAGATCCCTGAACTCGAGCAGCTGCTCGCGAGCGCGGCGGGCATCATGAACCTGCTGAACGTCTTTCATGCGCAGGGCTATGGCGCCATCTGGCTCACCGGCGGCAACGCCTATGACCCGCAGATCACCCAGGCGCTGCACTTCGGCGCCGATGAGCGCTGCCTGGGCTTCATCTACGTCGGCTCGATCGACCCTGCATACCGCGCCAGCGCGCGACAGGTGGAGCGCAGTGGTACCGTGCGTGACTGGACCGGCTAGCCGTGCCTTACACGCTCTCGCATATTGCCGCCGTATTGCCGGGATATCGTGCGCTCTCGCGCGCGCAGATTTTCTCTGCGGCCGTGATCGGCAGCATGGTGCCGGACTTCGGCTTTCTGCTCCTGTCCGGCGCTCCGGCGCGCTGGCAGACGCACAGCTTTGCGGGACTCTTCACGTTCTGCCTGCCCGTGGGCCTCATCACCTATGGGCTGCTGCAATGGTTGATCAAGCCTGCCGTGCAGGAGATCTTGCCCGATCGGGCTTATGTGCGGCTGCGCACGGCTCATCCCCTGCGGTCGCTGAGCGATCTGCGCGCCTGGGTCTACGCCGCGGGCGCGATTGTGCTCGGCGCGATCACTCATCTGATCTGGGACGCATTCACGCATGAGAACGCACGCGGCGTGCAGATGTTTCCGGTGCTCAGCAAGTACGGTCCGGAGCTCGATGGCCATCCCGAGCAGTATTACCATTGGCTGCAGTACGGCAGCAGCATCATCGGTCTGCTGCTGGTGCTCATCGCGCTCGCGCTCTGGTGGCGGCACACACCGAGGCTGACCGAGCGGCCCAGGCGCGCGCTGGGCCCGGGCGCGCGGGGCTTTTGGGGCGGGCTGTATGTGCTGATCCCGTTCGCGCTGGCCGCCTGGTCGGTGCGACATTGGCTCACATTGCACGCCTCCTATGGCGCGGATATCGGCGTCGGCAAGATCGCTATAGCGCTCATGCGCGGGGCGGCGCTCTCACTGCTGCTGGTGAGCGTGCTGGTGCTCGCGTGGCTGCCCACCAGGCAGAGCCCTGAAGTTTGATCCGCGCATGAACCCCGAAACGGCTCGAGGCGCGCCAGCCCAGGCTTCGGCAGGTGCCCCT
>JBEKWD010000461.1:0-2737 GCA_049513435.1 Steroidobacteraceae bacterium
GGGGCCAGCTCGATGGCCTGAGCAAACCACTTCTCGGCGGTCGCTGTATCGCCGGCCATGGCCGCGATGCGTCCGCGAAAGTCCACGCACATTCGGCAGTCCATCGGGGTCTCCGCAATCAGCGCCTGACCTCCGCGTAGATCCCCAAACCGCGCCTTTGCGAGTGCCAGCCACAGACCATGAAGGCGCAACATGAAATCGTGGCTCGCCGGTGTCGCCTGGTGGTCGTCATAGGCCGCAATTTTGACCAAGGCCTGAACCGCCCCCGGATCACCTCGCTCCAGCGCCACACGCGCCAGCTGAAAGTCTCGAGCGCTTTGGTATTCCGCCAATATCATTGTCAGCCACTCAATGACGCGTTCATTATCGGATGCCGCCCGCGTACCTGCGAACGTGGTCATTACGGCTGCATAAGGGTTATTGCTCTGTAGTGCATCCAGATCGTGGGTCCACAGCTGCCCGAATGTAATCGCCCCGCCCGCAATTCCTCCTCGTGCGTGGTCCTGCTCGCTTAAGGAAGAGGCCAGACGAAGGACTTCGGGATAATCTCCCTCGGCGCCGCTCTTGGTTGCAAGACAGTCTGCCAGCACAAGAGTTTGCCAATCAGACGCGACCGTCGCCTTGCTCGCCGGGCTGGCGGTCGCGCACTGCCTCGCCATATCAACAGCAGCTGCATCATGTCCCAAAAACGATTCCGCCGTAGCCGTGCTTCCCATCGCTCGCAAGAATTCTGGAAACGCTGCGAGCGCTGCATGCTCTTCGGTCGCGTATTTTATGAGGTCACGATCTCTGGTGTAACCGAGAATGGCACCCATGCTTTGATGAGCCCACGCGCGCTCGACTGGATTGCGATCACGTGAAAGTCGCTGCGTTACAGCTGCGTACTCATCCATGCGACCTTGGTTGAATAGATAGTTGGCAAATCGATACGGCTGGGTCTGCGCGTAGATTGATTCCGCTGCCCGGCGGACCAGCTGACCGAGGTCGTCAGTGCGCCCGCTGAACGATTTGGATTGTTTTTCCGACGTTCGGGCCGTGACCGTAATTCCAGTCGGCGTCTCATAGACCTCGCCCGATATGTGCGACTCACGGCCCCAGGCCTCGTGCAGGTATCGGTTCAGTTCGCCAAACGACACCCCTGTTTCCGGTATCTCGACCTTCAGGTCGTGACCCCAGCTGCTGCTGTAGGAGCTGGCGGGGCGCGCACTACTGCTCGACGCCGCAGCCTCCATCTCCGCCAACTGATCCAGCACTTGCTCGGCGATGGCCTCGCCAGTCAGCCCGCGTTGTGCCAGATCCGGTGGCACCTGAAAGGCTTCGATCACGACACCATGTGCTTCGATCGCATTGCGGATCATCAATAGAGCACCGATGCCGATGACGGTCGCGGCCAGGATCACAAACAACTGCAGCCCAAGTTTCAGCCGTTCGCGAGAGCGCTTGAGTTTGAGCAGCGACAGGTTGACGGCGCGTTGCTCGTGCAGATGCTCGGTCTGGACATCGACCAGATGGCGCTGCGAGTCGAAATAGGCAGACGCCTTTTTGGCGAGCTCGGGATCGCTCTTGGCCGCCTCGGCCGCGAGTGCAGCCGCAGTGGGGTCTAAGCCAGTCTCGGAAACCGAGCCTTCAACAGACGCTTCGGATTCCGTGCCCAGTATTCCTGAGACTCCGCCTGACTCGGCCATGGCCGTGGTCGCTCCCCTTGTTATTCAGGCATGCTCGCGGTTGCGAGCGGGGTTGGCAACTAATCCGCTGTTGTCTGCCGAGCTGTCGATACTGAGACTGTAAATACGCGCGGCTCTGATCGGCCCACAACCTGTCATCCGCGGCACCCACCTCACCGGCCGAAAGCTGTCATTCACTGCACACTGGTTCACCGCGTCAACGGCCCTGCGGCCCGAGCCGCAGCACGAACTAGAGCTTGTCGACCTTGCCAACCTTGATGCCTTTAACCAGCCAGTGCCCGTTGACGCGCGCGAGGTCCATCGAGGCAAAGGTGTGTGCCGCGATAGCATTGCTGTCCACATCCATCCACAGGCATTCGAAGTAGAGTGTGGCGGTGTCTCCTGTCACATGACTCCTAATCCGCATCGCCGGCGTGTAGCCGATCCAGTGATGCTCGGGGCGGAATGGACCACTGACGTCCGCCCAGTAAATACGCACCTGCTCGTTGCCGCGGTACACCTTGTTCTCGTGCGCCGTGTCAGTGAGTACGGCGTCGTCGGCATACAGACTCATCATCAGATCAAGATCCTTGTGGGGGAGGACGCTGCCGGCAGTGTGGAACGTTATCTCGATATTCCGGACCGCGAGAATATCCGCCGGAGGGCCGCTGTCTCTCTGCGGCTCGGCGAGCACGGGCAAGCACAGCAGCAGTCCAAGAATGACGAATGGCCTGTCACGTCGATTCCCCCATAGGATCGGACATGAACGATTATATCGCCCAAGTTTAGTGAGTTATTGGTGGGTGCTGACGGGATCGATCCGCCGATATCCTCCTTGTCGTGCCGGGGTCAAGGGTTCGAGGCGTGCGTCTGCCGAGATACGGCAAGCAGGCGCACGAATGAACTCCCTGATAGCGGCTGGTCGTATCCGGCGGCTTCACGCCCTGAGCCAGTCCGTCAACCGGATTGACCCGCGGCAGCGATGTGATTGAACAGGGGCGACCCGCGTCGTTGTAACGCATTGAGATAGGTCACTTCGTCGTAGGCGGAGCGAGACTGCCAGCAGCGATACA
>JBEKWD010000462.1:0-2721 GCA_049513435.1 Steroidobacteraceae bacterium
AGTTTTATGATTGCCTCCCAGTGTCGCCCCGCGATGGGCGCGCGGTCAGGAAAATGAAATTGTCAGACTGACAAAAGCCGCGAGGCAACGATGTTTGCTAAGAAGGCCCTGCTTGCCTGCATAATCGTTCCCCTTCTGTGTAGGGCCGTTGCTGCCGCGCCAAGCGATCGAGGCGCCGTCTCTCGGCTACGCTAAGCTTCAAACACCATAGACGGAATTCCAAATTTTTGCTTATTGGTATATACAACGGAGTATGCCCAGAAAACTCAATGCCGACAGCCAGATCGGCCGGCGTCTGCGGCTCCGCGACCTGCACGTGTTCTTCACCGTCGTGCAGCGCTGCAGCATGGCGAGAGCCGCCTCACATCTCGGTATGTCTCAGCCGGCCGTGTCGAAGGTGATCGCGAACCTTGAGCATGCGCTGGGCGTGCGGCTGTTCGATCGCCAGCCGCAGGGCGTCATCCCGACCGTTTATGGACGCGCCCTGCTCAAGCGGGGCGAAGCGGCGTTCGACGAACTGAAGCAGGGTGTCAGGGACATAGCATTTCTCGCAGATCCATCCGCGGGCGAAGTCCGCCTCGGCTGTCCGGAGTCAATTGCGGCATCCATCCTTCCGGCCGTCGTCGAGCGGCTGGTCGAAAAGCACCCGCGCGTGCTTATGAACGTCACGCAGGTGAGCACGGCGACGCTGGAGTTTCCTGAACTGCGTCAGCGGCAATTCGACTTGGTGCTGGCGCGCCTCGACGAGCAGGCGGGACAAACTTCCGGAGACGATTTGCAGGTCGAGACACTATTCATCGACAAGCTCGTGCTGGCTGCGGGGAATAACAGCAAGTGGGCCGGTCGTCGCTCAGTCACACTGGCTGAGCTTCACGACCAGCCGTGGATTTTGACACCGCCTGCGACCATCAACACCGCGCTCGTGAACCAGGCTTTTCGCGCTGTCGGGTTGACTGATCCGAGGATCAACCTGTTGACCTTCTCGGTTCATCTGCGCACGCATCTTCTCGCGACCGGCAAATTCATCACTGCGCTCCCTTATTCAACGTTCCGCCTCAATGCTCGCCGCTTCGGACTCAAGAAACTGCCGATCGAGTTACCCGTCCGGCCATGGCCAGTTGCCATTGTGACCCTGAAGCACAGAACACAGAGCCCGGTTGTCGAGCGCTTCATTGAATTCGTGCGAGAATTCACCAAGTCCATGGCTTGAGCATCTGAGCGAAAGAATCTCACGGTGAACAAGAATTTCGCCCGCCCGGGGACAGGTGCTAGCGATAACGCCATACCCATAGTAGTGCCGCACGGCGTAGTGGCCTTCACCAAATCTGACGCCTGGAGCGAGCGGGCGGCTAACGTCTTTGCGACGCGGGAGGCGGCTCCTGGTCCATCGCGTCATTTCAGGGCATTGGCTTTCCTTATTTCTTGGCTTTGGCGAAACGGGCGTGGCGAAGACAAAAACAGAGGCACCACCCCTCGGTTTTCATTTCCTCCCCGAGTTTCGCACTTCACGTGACCGTAATCGGAAACTCGGGCGAGAACGGGAGAGCCCTGTCATGGAGCGTTCCATGACAAGTTCCGCGAAGCAATCCAGCGTTTGACGCTGCCGCTTAAGTGGCGGTCATTTGCTCGTCTGCTTTTCGATGGCATCGGCGATTGCCACCGTGCGCCGCGCCATCTCGGCGTGCAGGCGCTCGACCATGCGGCCGTCGATCTGGATAACGCCTTTGTTCTCGTTCTCCGGCTGGTCAAAGGCGGCGATCATTTTGCGCGCCGCCTCCACCTCCTCCTTGCTCGGCGAGAACGTCTCGTTGCACGGCTCGATCTGCCGCGGATGGATCAGCGTCTTGCCGTCGAAGCCGAGGTCACGGGCCTGCTTGCATTCTTCGACAAAACCCTCGGCATTGCCGAGATCGTTATAGACGCCGTCGAGGATATCGAGGCCGTAGGCGCGCGCCGCCGCGACGCACATCATCAGCCACGGCAGCATCGGCGCGCGGCCGGGCACCAGCCCGGCGCGCGTGTCCTTGGCGAGATCGTTGGTGCCCATGACGAAACCGGCGAGCCGGGTTTCGGAATCAAGCGCGGCATGAGCAATCTCGCCGACATTGAGTATGGCGAGCGGGGTTTCCATCATGGCCCAGACGCGCACGCTCGGATGGGTGCCCATGTCGACCAGCCGCGCCGCCAAGTCTTGCAATTGTTTGGGGGTGGATACTTTCGGTACCAGAATGGCGTCGGGCACGGCCGATGCCGCGGCGTTGATATCCTCCACCCACCAGCGAGTATCGAGGCCGTTGATCCGCACCAGCACTTCGCGGTCGCCGAAGCCGGTCTTGAGCGCCTTGACGATATTGTCGCGCGCCACCGCCTTGGCCTCCGGCGCCACCGCATCTTCCAGATCGAGAATGAGCCCGTCGGCCGGCAGTTCGCGCGCCTTCTCCAACGCCCGCGCGTTCGATCCGGGCATGTAGAGTACGCTACGGCGCGGACGGACGGTCATCGCTTAAGTCCCCAATTCCCCGGCGGGCCTTAAGCTACCGGCTTGCACGGTACGTGCCAATCCGTTGTCTTTTCGGAAAGCTACGCCGCCTTGCGCTTGGCGGTGATCAGCTTGCGGTTGATCAGGCTCTCGGCAATCTGGATGGTATTGAGTGCGGCGCCCTTGCGCAGATTGTCGGACACCACCCACATGGACAGCCCGTTTTCCACGGTGGCGTCCTC
>JBEKWD010000463.1:0-2718 GCA_049513435.1 Steroidobacteraceae bacterium
CGGTGCTGATACGCACGCCCATCGCCTTGCCACCGGATAAGGACGAGTGGGTGGAGCGATTGCTGTTGCGAATCGAGGGCGTGCAGCAGGTCAAGGAAAGCAAGTACATCATGCTGCATGCCCCGCGCTCGGCGCTGCCGGCGATCCGGCTGCTTCTGCCCGGGAGTGAATCCCCGACGATCATTCCGCTGGAGGGCTCACCCGAACGCGTCGTGATACACGCCGTGTGTCGCGAGAACGTGTTCTGGGAGACGCTCGAGAGCCTGAAGAAAGTCGGAGCCAGTGCACTGCTGGTGCTGCCGGTCGAGAAGATGCTGGCCTGAAGGGCCAGGGCGGCACATGGATATTCGCGACTGGCAGAGCATGAGCCCGGCACAACGGCGCGCCGCCCTGGAGCGCCCCTCGGCTGCATCGCACGAGCGCACGCTCAAACAGGCGCAGGCCATCATCGATGCCGTGCGCGCAGACGGGGACGCTGCGCTGGCGCGCTACACGCGCGACTTCGACGGCGTCGAGCCCACGCGCCTGCAGGTCACGAGCGAGGAATTCGCCGCGGCCAGCTCGCAGCTGCAGAGCGAGCAGCACGCCGCGATCGAGCGCGCCATCGCCAATGTCGAGGCCTTTCATCGGGCCGCCTTGCCCGGCGCGATCTCCCTCGAGGTGCAGCCGGGCGTGCGCTGCGAGCGGTTGATTCGGCCCATCGAGGCCGTGGGTCTGTATGTGCCGGCCGGCTCCGCGCCGCTGCCTTCGACCGTCTATATGCTGGCCGTGCCGGCGCGCCTGGCCGGCTGCCGGCAGCGCGTGCTGTGTACCCCGCCGCTGCGCGATGGCTTTGCCAGCGCCGCGGTGCTGGTGGCCGCGCGGCTCTGCGGCATTGAGCAGGTCTTCAAGGTCGGTGGCGCGCAGGCGATCGCCGCGCTGGCCTACGGCACGCAAAGCGTATCCAAGGTCGCCAAGATCTTCGGCCCCGGCAACGCCTGGGTGACGGCTGCCAAGCAGCTCGTGGCCGCCGATCCGGATGGTGCTGCGCTGGATATGCCGGCCGGCCCTTCCGAGGTGCTCGTGATTGCCGACGAGAGCGCTCGCGCCGAGTTCATCGCCAGCGATCTGCTCGGGCAGGCCGAGCATGATCCACGCTCGCAGGCGCTGCTCGTGACGCCTAGCCGAGAGCTCGCGCAGCTTGTGGCCGCGGCCGTGGAGCGACAGCTGCCGGCCTTGTCGCGAACGCAAATATTGCAGCACTCGCTGGCGGCCTCGCGCATCCTGCTCGTGTCGGATCTCACCCAGGCGCTCGAGGTCAGTAACGCTTACGCCCCCGAGCACCTGATCATCGATACGCGCTCGCCGCGCGCCCTGCTCGATCGCGTGACCAATGCCGGCTCGGTGTTTCTTGGCGCGTGGTCCCCGGTAACGATGGGCGACTACTGCTCGGGCACCAACCATGTATTGCCGACCTATGGCTACGCGCGCGCCTACAGCGGTTTGTCGGTTCTGGATTTCACCCGTCGCATGACGGTGCAGGAGCTGCAGCCCGAGGGCTTGCGCGCGCTCGGGCCCACGGCCAGCACGCTGGCGCAGCTCGAAGGCCTGGATGCGCACGTCGCAACGGTGGCACTGCGACTCGAGGCGCTGCGCGCGGGCAGCGGCGCATGAGCTGGCTCACCGAGATCGCGCGGCCGGAGATCCGCGCCCTGCGACCCTATGAGCACGCCATCTGGGAACCCGGCTTGGTGCGCCTGCACGCGAATGAATTGCCCTGGCGCCCCGAGGGCGATGTCTCCGAGGCCGGCTTGAACCGCTATCCCGAGCCCCATCCGCTCTCACTCGAGGCGGCGCTGGCTCACCTCTACGGCGTCGAGCCCTCGATGCTGTTGGCCGCTCGCGGCAGCGATGAGGCCATCGATCTGCTGATTCGCAGCTACTGCCGCGCCGGCCAGGATGCGATCCTCGTTTGCCCGCCGACCTTCGGCATGTATGGGGTCGGCGCGCGCGTGCAGGGCGCGGCCGTCATCGAGGTCCCATTGCAGCGCGATGCCGGCTATGCCTGCGACTTCGCGGCCGTGCAGGCGCAGTGCGCCGCGAACGTGAAGCTCGTGTTCCTGTGCTCACCGAACAATCCCACCGGCAATCGCTTCGAGCGCGCCTCGATCATCGCACTTGCGCGTGCGCTGCAGGGCCGCGCCCTGCTCGTGATCGATGAGGCCTATGTGGAATTCGCCGAGGCGGCCTCGCTCGCTACCGAGCTCGACGCACTCCCGGGGCTGGTCGTGCTGCGCACGCTGTCCAAGGCTTACGGCCTCGCCGGCGCGCGCTGCGGCGCGCTGCTCGCGCATACCGACGTGGTCGCGCTGCTGCGCAAAGTCATTCAGCCCTATGCGCTCACGCAATTGACGATCGAGGCGGTGTTCAAAAGCCTCGCGCCCGCAGCGCTGGCGGCCGCGCGCGCACACGCCGCGGCCATTTGGACCGAGCGCACGCGCGTGGCGGCGGCGTTGCGCGAGCTGCGCGGCGTGCGCCGCGTGTGGCCGAGTGAAACCAATTTCCTGCTGGTCGAATTCGACGACGCGCTGGGCGCACAGCGGCGCGCCCATGATGCGGGTCTACTCGTGCGCGAGCTGCGCGGCTACCCGGGTCTGCAGCAGGGGCTGCGCGTGAGCGTCGGTGCTGCGCTGGAAAATGAACGCCTGCTCGCGAGCCTCACATGAGCGGCGCGGCCAT
>JBEKWD010000464.1:0-2711 GCA_049513435.1 Steroidobacteraceae bacterium
CGCGCGGGCGTGGCCGTACACGTGGACTGCTACCGGCTGGGCGATGCACGCGAACTCGAGCAGCTGGGGCTGCGCGATTACTTTACGGCCAACACGCTGCTGCTGATTGAATGGCCCGAACAGGCCGCCTCAGCCTTGCCGCAACCCGATCTGGATTTGCACCTGGCCTTCGCCGGGGCGGGCCGCAGCTGTAGCGTCACTGCCCGCAGCAGCGCTGGTGAGGCCTGGCTCGGGCAGCTCGAGCAGCAACTATCACGTCAGATCTGAATTGAGATTAGTTGCGTATCTTACTGAAAGCTTGAATTTTTTTTCTAGCAGGAATAGATTCCGATCCGGCTTGCGCAACCAGTAGCTTGTGCCGATGAGTCAATTGTCGACCCCCGCATACGTCAGAGCGCGACGCGCGCTGAGCAGCTTGATGCTCTCTGCGCTGCTGCTGAGCGCACTGGCCAGCGCTGCCGCCAGCCCGGGCGGCCAGCCGGTTCGACTCTCGCGTATCACACTCGAGCAGCGTGCTGATCGTACAGTGCTCACGCTTGCGCTCTCGCGGCCGCTCACACCGCACGTGTTTCGTCTGCATGCCCCGGAGCGCCTCGTCGTTGATCTGCCCGGCACGCAGCGCGAAGCGGTCCTGCCCACGGTGTCGGGCGGTCTCGTCACGGCCATGCGCTCGGGCCGGCCCGATGCGCGCGATCTGCGCCTCGTGCTCGAATTGAGCTCGGCTCAGGCCTTGCTGCTGCAGCAGAGCGCGCAAACCGATGCCTGGCAATTGCGTATCGCACCTCTGACGGCGGCGGCGACCGTTCTCGCCGCACCGCGGGTTGAGCCAGCGCCCGCTGGCCCCGAACCCAACCAGCCGATGCAGGGCGTTCGCGCCGCCCACGCCCCGTCGGGCACTGAGCGCGCCGTGATCATCGCCGTCGACGCCGGGCACGGTGGCAGTGATCCAGGCGCTACCGGTCCGAGCGGGACTCATGAGAAGGATGTAACGCTGGCGATCGCCCGCGCGCTGGCCTCACGCATCGATGCGGAGCCTGGGATGCGCGCGGTACTGACCCGCGATGGGGATCGCTTCGTGGCTCTGCGCGATCGGATGGAGCGCGCCCGCGCCGCGCACGCCGATATGTTCATCTCGATTCACGCCGATGCCATCCGCGATCACGAGATCTCCGGCTCCTCGGTGTACGTCCTGTCGGAGCGCGGCGCTTCCAGCGAGGCGGCGCGTACCCTGGCCGATGAGGAGAACGCCGCGGACCTCAAGGGCGGCATTTCCTTGGCCGGTCAGACGCCGGATCTGCGCTCAGTGCTGCTGAACCTGTCACAGAGTGCGAGCATCGGCGAGAGCTCGGAGGCGGCCAATCGGGTGCTCAGCGCGCTCGACAGTGTCGGCGCGGTGCGAAAGCACGAAGTGCAGCAGGCGGCCTTCGTTGTGCTCAAGTCTCCGGATATCCCGTCCATGTTGGTTGAGACCGCCTATATTTCCAACCCGGCCGAGGAGCGCTCGCTGCGCACGACGGCACAGCAGCAACGCCTGGCCGAGGCGGTGTTCGGAGGCATCAGAGATTTCTTTCGCCAATACCCGCCCGAGGGTAGCCGCTACGCGCGCGAGCATGAGCAGGCGGGCGCAGGCCCGACACAGCTCCAAGGCAGCGGCCTCTAGCACAGCGGCGCGTGGTGCGCGTGTACACTGCGCACTTTGAAGCTTCGGGGCCGGCATGCCGATCCGGGTCCTTCCGCCCAATCTGGTTGATCAGATCGCCGCTGGCGAGGTCATCGAGCGGCCTGCCTCGGTGGTCAAGGAATTATTCGAAAACGCGCTCGACGCGGGCGCGCGGCACATCGACATCGACATCGAGCGCGCTGGCCTCGGACTGATTCGCGTGCGCGACGATGGCTGCGGCCTGAGCGCCGATGAGCTTCCGCTCGCACTCGCACGCCACGCGACCAGCAAGATCGCGACGCTCGAGGACCTCGAGAATATCGCCAGTTTCGGCTTTCGCGGCGAGGCGCTGCCCTCTATTGCCTCCGTCGCGCGCCTGCGCATGGTCTCGCGCCACCTCGAACTCGAGCAGTCTTGGGAGATTACGAACGATGGCGGCGTACAGAGCGCCCTGAAGCCCGCGGCCCACCCGGTCGGCACGAGCGTGGAGGTGCGCGATCTGTTCTATAACGTGCCGGCGCGGCGCAAGTTCGTGCGCACGCCGGCCACCGAATTCGGCCATATCCTGCGTCAGGTCGAGCGGCTCGGGCTCGGAAACCATGCGGTAGCCGTGCGGCTGCGTCATAACGGGCGCGAGATCCTGAACCTGCCGGCCGCACTCGAGGCCGATGCGATCGCGCAACGTCTGGATCGTATCGTCGGCGCGGATTTTCGCGCTCTGGCCATACCGCTGGCGCAGACGGCCGGTGCGCTGTGCCTCTCGGGATGGCTGGGCCTGCCCACCGCCTCGCGCGCGCAACCGGATCTGCAATTCTGGTTCGTCAACGGCCGCGCGGTGCGCGATCGAGTGCTCGGCAATGCGGTACGGCTCGGCTTCAGAGATGTGCTCTACCACGGTCGTCATCCGAGCTACGTGCTCTACCTGACGCTCGATCCGCGCCAGATCGATGTCAATGCGCATCCGAGCAAGCTCGAATTGCGCTTTCGTGACAGCCGCGCGCTGCACGATCAGGTGTTTCGCAGCATCGAGCGTGCGCTCGCGGCAACTAAA
>JBEKWD010000465.1:0-2709 GCA_049513435.1 Steroidobacteraceae bacterium
GCGTAGGCTTTGGGGCTTGCCGTCTGACAGGGTTGTGCCGTCGGGGCCGATTTACAGTGCGATTCAGCATGCTTTAAGGTATTTAGACTAGGATCGATGTTGGGCGAGAAGCCCAAGCGAGCGTGAGGAGTGAACATGATCAAACCTATCAAATTCAATGGCCTACGAGCCCTTCGCGTTGCCCTTGCGGCGGCGCTGCTCACCAGCGCTCCGGCCCTCACCTATGCGGCCGAGCACGGCGGTGGAGGCGGCGGCGGTCATGTGGGTGGTTACGGCCACGTCGGTGGTTACGGCGGACACGTCGGCGGTTATGGACGCGTCGGCGGCTATCGCGGTTATGGCTACGGCTATGGCTTTCGCGGCGGCTGGGGTTGCTGCGGCTGGGGTTGGGGCTTGGGTGGACTCTGGCTAGCGACGCTGCCTTTCTACTATTCGACGTTGTACTGGGATGGCCTGCCCTACTACTACGCCGATAACAGCTATTACCTCTGGAACGGTACCGCGGGCGCTTATGAGTCCGTGGCACCGCCGCCGAACGCGGCGCAGAGCGGCCCGCCGGGCGCAATGCAACCGGGTAACACTGAACTGTTCGCCTATCCGAAGAATGGTCAGAGCCCCGAGCAGCAGGCGCGCGACAAGCAGGAATGCAGCGGCTGGGCTGCGACGCAGACTGGCCCCGGCGCAAGCTCCGGGCCTCCCCCGGGCGCAGCAGGCCCACCGATGGCGAACGCTGGAGCTCCGAATAACGGCAACACCCTGCGCGCGCAGGCTGCCTGCCTCGAGGGGCGCGGATACAGCGTCAGGTGATCGAGCGCAGCATGATGCCGTGGGCGTGAAAGCCCGCGGCCATCATGCGCACTTTTCAGCTCGCATCTTTCAGGCGCGTCGGTCCAGGTACTCTTGCGCCAATTCTCTAAGCCTCGCGCCATCAAAGCTCGGATCGTGGCCCGCATGCACGATGCGAGCCGGCAGCTTCGCCAGGCGCCGCATCGTGCGCACATACGTTTCGATATCACTTCCCGGCAACTCATCGAGCAAGGGGCCATCGTAGATCGCATCGCCTGAAAACAGCGTCGCGCTCGAAGCCTCCCACAGACCCATGCTTCCCGGCGAATGCCCGGGAAGATGCAGGATCTCGAACACGCGGTCGCCCAGATCGATGACATCGCCCTGCTCGACCCGCCGCGTCGCAGGAGCCGGTGGACAGACCAGCGCGGAGAGCTCGTAATCGGCACGCGGCAGCGCGGTCACGAAGCAGGCGCCTACTTCGTAACCGGCACGTTCGAGCGATGAGATGAACTCCACCGGGTGTTCGGCTCGTATCAGACTGAAATTGTCCGACGCCCGCGTCAGCTGCTGCGCTTCGGCCTCGTGCACGATGCGATCGCTAAACTCATGCAGCGATCCAACGTGATCAATATGCGTATGGGTCGCCACCGCCGTCAGCGCCTTGTCGAATAAATGCGCCGCGGCCTCGGCGAGGCTCGCAATTCCCATGCCGGTATCGATGATCAGATCGCGGTCGCGACCGCGCACATGCCAGATATTGCATTGCATGACGCGAATCACGTGCGGTTCCCAAATGCGCGTGATGCCATCCGCGACGCGCTCAAACTCGAACCACCGATCGGCGATCTGCATGAGGCTCACTCGAGATCGAGGATCGGCGAGCGTAGCACGGACACGATATCCCAACCCGCGAGCGCCTTCTGCCAGCGCTCGGATTGCAGCATCGCGGCGCCCAACACCACCGGGCGCACGCCGCATAGTTGCAGCAGCGCGAGGCCCGCGAGCATCGAGTCGCCGCTGCTGATCACATCATCAATGAGCGCGATGCGCCGGTCCTGCAGCAGCGGCAGCATTCGCGGATCGATGAATAGTCGCTTCGGTTGATCCGGCGTGGTAACCGAAGTCAGCGGCACCGAAAGCTCGGTCCGATACCAGAACTTTGCCGAGTTGCCCAGTGGAACGTAACGCGTATGCCCGAGCGTGCGGGCGACAGCGCTGGCCAGGGTCAGGCCGAGCGTGGGCAGACCGACGACAATATCCGCGGCGTAGGCAGCAAGTTTGTTCGCCAGCGACGTAGCCAGCACATCCACCACGGCGAAGCTGGCCTGGTTGATGATGAGCGAAGCCAGCGCGTGTTTCCCGTCCGGAAGATGCCGGATCGGCAACAACAGGATGCGCCCGTCCTCCAAGCGCGCGGGATAGCCGCCGTGGGTGGGCGCATCAGCCGGCAGGATCTCCTGCCAGAATGATTCCGGGCTCGTGTGCCGATCGGTCATCGAACCCCTTCACGGCGCAGCGCTCACCGGCGCCGTAATCAGCGAGCCCGCACGGTGCGACGGTGAGCTTCTGGCCAGCCAATAGTAGGCTGGCGACGTGATCAGCAAGCCAACGATCCACGATAGATCGATTCCGCCCATGGAACGCGCAATCGGACCGGTGTACAGCTTCGTCGCAACGAAAGGTATTTGAATCACAATTCCCAGAGCGTAACAAAAAACCGCCGGTCCATTGATGAGCCCATAGATGCCGCCGTCCTGACGAAAGAAGGCCGCGACGTCGTATTCGCCGCGACGCAAAAGGTAGTAATCGACCAGATTGATTGCCGTCCAGGGCACGAGCACATAGAGCAGCAGCAGCACGAAGCCCTCGTAATTGGCAAGGAATGAGTCCTTGCTCAAAAATGCCACCGCGAGCGCAAGC
>JBEKWD010000466.1:0-2707 GCA_049513435.1 Steroidobacteraceae bacterium
ACAAGGACAGGCTGTTCGCACGCACAACACTCGACGATGAGGAATATCGCCTGTACGAACAGGTCTACAGCAAGCTCGCCATCGAGGCGCCCAAGCCGGATCTGGTCATTTATCTGCAGGCGCCGGTCGACGTACTGCTCGAGCGCGCCGAGGAGAATCCGTTCCTGGAGCGTTTCTACCGCAATCCACGCGCCGGCGCGCTGCCGGCGCAACTGTATTTCCTCTTCCAGCGCGCGCAGCAGCTCGCCGCGCTCAGGCAGCATGATCTGTTTGCACCGTTGCGCGTGGCGGATTATCTGATCGACAAGGACAGGTTGTTTGCGCGTACCACGCTCGATGATGAGGAATACCGCCTGTACGAGCAGGTCTACAGCAAGCTCGCTATCGAGGCACCCAAGCCGGATCTGGTCATTTATCTGCAGGCGCCGGTCGACGTTCTACTCGAACGTATCGGTCGGCGTGGCATTGCGTATGAGCAATTCATCGATCGCGGCTACCTGGAGCGTCTGCACGCCGCCTATGCGCGTTTCTTTCACGAATATGAGGCCGCCCCGCTGCTGATCGTCAATGCCGCGGCGATCGATCCAATCAACAGCGAGGCCGATTTTGCCGAGCTGCTCGCGGCCATTGCGCGCATGCGCCGCGGCCGCCTTTACTACAATCCACTGCGTCATGGCGCGCTTTGACCCCATGCGCAGACCGCAGCGGTGCGGTTGCGTGCGACTGCCAACTGCTTCATTCTGATCCGCTATGTACACGCAGCTGCAATCGCGCGATTCCGCGCGGCCGCCCGTCACGCTGAGCACGCTCGCGCAAATGAAGGCGCGCGGCGAGAAGATCGCCTGTCTGACGGCTTATGACGCCAGCTTCGCCGCGCTGCTCGATGACGCCGGCGTGGATGTCGTGCTGGTCGGGGACTCGCTGGGCATGGTCATCCAGGGGCATGACACCACGGTGTCGGTGACGATGGATCAAATGGTGTATCACTGTGCCGCAGCCGCGCGCGGCATACAGCGATCCTTTCTGATAGCGGATCTGCCGTTCATGAGCTATCACTCGCGCGATCTTGCCCTGGTGAATTCCGTGCGGCTCATGCAGGAAGGCGGGGCGCGCATGGTCAAGCTCGAGAGCGGCAAGGGACAGCTCGAGATCGTGCAATTCCTCGCCGAGCACGACATCGCGGTTTGTGCGCATCTGGGCCTCAAGCCGCAGTCGGTGCACAAGACCGGCGGCTTTCGGGTTCAAGGGCGGGACACGGAGGCCGCGCAGCACATGCTCGAGGACGCCATCGCTCTGGAATCAGTCGGCGCCGATCTGGTATTGCTCGAGTGCATTCCCTCGGAGCTTGGACGTACGATTACACAGGCCGTCAAAGTGCCCGTGATCGGTATTGGCGCCGGGCCGGCTACCGACGGCCAGATCCTGGTGCTCTACGACATTCTCGACATCACGGCGGGGCGCAAACCGCGTTTTGTGCGCAATTTCATGGCCGACAGCGCCTCGCCGCAGGCGGCGGTGCTGCGCTACGTAGCCGACGTCAAATCCGGGGCATACCCCGCCCCTGAGCACTGCTTCTGAGTTTTTCATCGGCCATGGAAACGGTCGTTACGATCGAGGCCGTGCGCGCGCACGTGCGCGCCTGGCGCTCGAAAGGACAGCGCATCGGTTTCGTGCCGACCATGGGCAATCTGCACGCGGGTCACCTGAGTCTGCTGGCCGCGGCGCGCTATCGGGCCGATCGCGTCATCGCCAGTGTTTTTGTCAATCCATTGCAGTTTGGACCGCAAGAAGACTTTGCGCGCTATCCGCGCACACCGATCGAGGATGTTCGGCTGCTCGCCGAGGCACAGTGCGATCTGCTGTTTGCCCCGGGCGTATCGGAAATCTATCCGGACGGTGGCACACAGCCCACGCTGGTGAGCGTGCGCGGCTTGTCGGAAATCCTCTGCGGCCAGTTTCGGCCGGGACATTTCGATGGCGTCGTGACTGTCGTGGCCAAGTTGTTCGGCATCGTCGCGCCCGACGTAGCGATATTCGGCGAGAAGGACTATCAGCAGTATCTGCTGATCCGGCGCATGACCCTTGATCTGGCGCTGCCGGTCGAGGTTATCGGAGCGCCGACGGTGCGCGCGAACGATGGGCTCGCGTTGAGCTCGCGCAATCGCTACCTGACCCCGGCCGAGCGAGCCCGCGCGCCCGCGATTTATCAGGCGCTGCGTGCGGCTGTGGGCCGCATCGACGCGGGCGATCGCGACTACGAGGGCATCGAGCACGCGGGGCGCGAGGCGCTGGAGCGCGCGCAGATGGTTGCCGACTATTTTTCAATCCGCAACGCCGTGGATCTGTCGGTGCCGGCCGAAGCGTCCGACCTGATCGTGCTCACCGCCGCGCGCCTGGGCCGCTCGCGGCTCATCGATAATCTGCGCGCGCGCCGCGGCTAGAGCGCTATCGGATCGGCGTCGCGGCGCGCTGCTCCTGGGCCCGCAGCGCCCATTGCACGTGCTCGCGCACGAGCGCCGAGGGGTCCTGCACACGCGCACGCAGCGCCTCGAGTACGGCCCTGCTGCGCGGTGCGTTACCCAGAGCTACCGCGATATTTCGCAGCCAGCGCGCGTAGCCGATGCGGTAGATGGCCGAGCCGCGCATGCGCTGCTCGAATTCTTCGGCAGTCCAGCCGAACAGCGTTGCGAGCCGCGGCGCATCCAGA
>JBEKWD010000467.1:0-2694 GCA_049513435.1 Steroidobacteraceae bacterium
GCAGATGTGTCCCCAGGCACGCGCGATCGATCAGCGGAGTCTCGGCTGCCCCGCAAATGCCAGTACGGCGCATCTTGGCGTTGAGCACGATGCGCCGGGCCATCGCGAGCTCGGCGTCGCGGTCGACATAGACGTGGCAGTTGCCCTCGAGATGGCCGATGACCGGCACCCGAGCCTCCGCCTGTACGCGCGCCACCAGGCTCTTACCCCCGCGCGGCACCAGCACGTCGATAAACTCGCGCATTCCCCCGAGCATCTCGCCAACGGCCGCGCGATCGCTCGTGGGTACGAGCTGCACGGCCGCCGCGGGCAAATCCGCGGCCTGCAGACCCTGCAGCAGACAGGCGTGAATGGCCGCGCTCGAGCGCCGGCTTTCCGAGCCAGCACGCAGGATCGCGGCATTACCGGATTTAAGACACAGCGCGCCGGCATCGGCTGTTACATTCGGCCGGCTCTCATAGATGATGCCGATCACGCCCAGCGGCACGCGCACGCGCGCTATCTGCAGCCCATTGGGCCGCTCCCAGCTCGCCATCATGCTGCCGATCGGATCGGGCAGCGCGGCGACCTCCTCGAGGCCGCGAGCGATCGCCTCGATCCGACGCGCATCGAGCCTAAGCCGATCGAGCAGGGGCGCAGCGGCGCCCGCAGCCTGCGCCTCGCGCATGTCATCGGCATTGTCGGAGAGAATAGCGCTCGCCTGCGCGCGCAACGCGCTGGCCGCGGCGTGGAGTGCGCGGTTTTTGCTGTCGGTCGATGCCAGCGCCAGCACCTCTGCGGCACCCACCGCGGCGCGCCCGATACGCTGCATGAGCTCGTGCACGGCGCTCGCGCCATTCGGGCTCTTCGGGATCGACGTGACGGCACTGCTCACGATTCCTCCTCAAGCTGCTGCGCGCTCACGGAGGACTGCGTGGCAACGCGCTCTTGCTGCAGAATGACCAAATCGTCGCGGTGGATCAACTCCTCGCGTCCGCGGAAACCCAGCAGCGACTCGATCTCCCCGCTCTTGCGGCCCATGATGCGTGCCGAGTCGGAGTCCGAATAGGCGGCGATACCGCGGGCGACTTCCTCGCCATCGGGGGCGAGCACACTGACCGTGTCGCCCGAGTCAAAACGCCCGACGGTACCGGTGACGCCGGCCGCCAGCAGGCTCTTGCCCCCCTGTAAGGCCCGCAACGCGCCGGCATCGATGTGGATTGCCCCGGATGGGCGGCGTGTGCCGACGATCCACTGCTTGCGCGCGGCCAACGGCGTGGAGGCAGGCAGGAACCAGGTGCAGCGCGCACCGGCCTCGATGCGCCGGATCGGGTGGCGCTGATGGCCCGAAGCGATGCCCATATGGCAGCCGGCGCTCACCGCAATGCGAGCGGCCGCAATCTTGGTGGCCATGCCGCCGGAGCCCAGGCCTGGCTTAGCGCGCCCGGCCATCGCCTCGATCTCCGGGGTGATATGCGCCACGCGCTCGATGAACTGCGCGTTCGCATCGCGATGCGGATCGGCGCTATAGAGCCCGTCGACATCCGAGAGCAGCAGCAGGCAATCGGCGCTCGCCATCTGCGCCACACGGGCGGCGAGCCGGTCATTGTCGCCGTAGCGAATCTCGGCGGTGGCGACCGTATCGTTCTCGTTGATGACCGGAATCGCGCCCAATGACAGGAGTGCCTCGAGCGTGGCGCGTGCATTGAGGTAGCGCGTGCGCTGCTCGCTATCCTCCAGTGTCAGCAATATCTGCGCGACATGCACCCCGCCCTCCTCGAGCAGCTCCTTATAGGCGTGTGCCAGGCGTATCTGCCCGACCGCGGCGGCGGCCTGACTCTCCTCGAGACGCAGCGCTCCGGCCGGTAACTGCAGCCGCCAGCGTCCCAGCGCGATCGCGCCGGAGGAGACGAGCAGCACCTGCTGACCGCGCCGACGCAGGCGCAACAGGTCCGCGATCAATGTCTTGAGCCACGCGCGCTTGAGGCGCCCGGTTCGCCCATCGACCAGCAGTGCAGAGCCCACTTTGACGACGACCCGGCGCGCCTGGCTCAGCGGGGTCGCTGCGGTAATTGATTTGCGTGCGCTCATGACCGGCGAGGCCATTGTAAGGGCAACGGCGCGCGGACGATTGCCTGACCGCAGCGGGCGCCCTAAACTCGATCCGGCGCGGTGCATACGCGTCCAAACCATTCGAGGGTTGCATACGGTGGCCAGAGAATACGAGCCGGTCGCGGGACAGTGGTACGAAAACATCGACGAGAATGAGAGCTTCCGCGTGCTGTCGGTGGACGAAGACTCCGAGTTGATTGAGATCGAATATCTCGATGGCGAACTCGAGGAACTCGATCTGGACAGCTGGCAGGAGCTCGACCTCGAGAAGATCGAGCAGCCCGAGGGCTGGTCGGCCAGCGATAAGGCCGAAGAGGAAGAAGAGGAGGACGAGGAGCTCGATGAGGGCTGGGGCGAGGATGAGGACGAGGACGAAGAAGATGAAGACGAGGACTGGGACGAGGACGAGGAAGGCCGCGCGCGCTTCCAGCGACCCAACTAAAGCCCTTACCGCCGCGGACCGTGCGCGCGTGGGCCGCGCGCTTACTATAATCTTGAATATCAAGCAGTTATTCTGCGACCGATCATATTGTCGCCAGTGTTGAATTTTAGTCTCGGGATCACTATCTAAAGGATCTTAGGTGCCGCGCCTGCGGCCCCGGC
>JBEKWD010000468.1:0-2693 GCA_049513435.1 Steroidobacteraceae bacterium
CGGATCGAGTGCCCCGCCCGCCGTGACCTGACCGCCGCCATAGCCAGCGACAATCGCGATGTACTGCACGCCGTTGACGCGATAGGTGATCGGCGCCGCCATCATTGATGTGCCCAGCGCGATGCTCGCGAGCCGCGCTCCGGTATCGGCCGAGTAGGCATTGAGATTGCCGCTCGCATCGCCCTGAATCACGAGCCCGCCTGCGGTTGCGAGCACGCCGCCGTCCCAGCTTGATGCGGTCTGTGCTTCCCAGACGATGCGGTGTTGCGCGACGTTCCAGGCGCGCAGAAAGCCGCGCGAGGCGGTGTTGGTTTTCAACCCGTTCGTGAGCTGCGTGATCGACGGCAGCTCGCCGTACAACGAGCGCATGGCTTTTGGATCCCATTGCTCGGGCACGAAGGCCGGCGTCGTGAACTGACCCTGGACGAGTCCGGCCCTGCGATGGCTCGACTCCACCAGCACGTTGCCGGCCTCAATCACTGGAATAAACGTCAAGCCTCGTTCCGGATCGTAGGCCATGGGCTGCCAGCTGTGCGCGCCGGCCTCCGAGGGAAACACGAGTACCGGCCGCTGATCGTAGTCGGCGTGCGCATCGGCCATGGGCCTGCCCGTCTTGGGGTCGATGCCGCGCGTCCAGGTGACGAAGGCGAAATTTTGCGCGGACAAAAGCTCACCAGTACGGCGGTCGAGCACATAATAGAAACCGTTCTTCGCGGCCTGCATGAGCACTGCTCGATGCTGCCCGTCGAGCTCGACATCCGCCAATATGATTTTCTGCGTGCTGTCGTAATCCCATCGGTCCCCTGGCGTCGTCTGGTAATACCAGGCCATCGAGCCATCGTCGGCATGAATGGCAATGATTGAGGCGGCGTAGAGTTGATCACCGCCGCGCAGTCCGCCCAGGCGCATGTTGTAAGGCGCGGCATTTGCGGTGCCGATGTAGATGAGCTTCAGTGCCGGGTCATAAGCCATCCCGTCCCAGACCGTGCCGCCAATGCCATCGTTCCATCGATGGCGCGGATCCCAGCTCTTTACGGCCGCCTGAAGCTGCGGCTGATCCTGCGGACCCTCGGCCGGATTGCGCGGCACCGTGAAGAACCGCCATCGCAACGCCCCGCTCTGCCGATCAAAGGCGGCTACATAACCGCGCACGCCGGCGAAATCAGCGCCGCCACTGCCGACGATGATCAGATCGCCCGCAAGCAGTGGTGCGCCGGTGATCGTGTAGGGTTTGTGCTCCGAGCGCTCAGGCAGCGTATCCACCTTCCAGATCAATTGACCGGTACGCGCATCGATCGCATGCAGCCAGCCGTCGAGCGCGCCCACGTAGAGCCGCCCTTCAAATGCGACGAGGCCGCGATTGACTGCATCACAACAGGCATATCGCGCCCACTGGCCATCGATATGCGGGTCATAGGTCCACAGCTCTTTGCCGCTCGCCGCATCGAGTGCGTAAACGCGTCCAAAGGTGCTGCTCACATACATGACGCCATCGATCACGAGCGGCGTGGACTCCTGTCCGCGCGTGCTGCCGAGGTGATAATCCCAGGCAAAGCCAAGCTGGCCCACATTGCCCGTATTGATGTCCTTCAGCGGCGAATAGTAAGTGCCGTTCGCATCACGGCCCGCGGCCGGCCATTGATCCGGCTCTGCGGCCGCAAGCCGCGCGGCGCTCACGTCGGCCGCTTTGACGGGCGGCTGCTGCGCGGCCGTCGGATGCTTCTGTTGACAGGCGCACAGCGCGGTCATTGTCGCGACCGTCAGCGCCAGGCGCGCGCATCTAATGCGCGCATCTAAACCCCGTTTTGCCATCACGTTTTCCTCGACGTATCAGCGGCTCATTGCATCAGCGGCTCGATGAGCTGCGCGTCGTCGTTCTTTGGAGTGTTGACTCTCGAGCTGACCGGCCACGCCACCATCGAGTCGGAAGGATAAGGCTTCAGCGCTGCGCGCGCCTGATCGATAGGGCCGGTCAGCCACGCGTCGATATCCTGGCTCTGCAGGATCGCCGGCATGCGCTGCTTGGCGTTATGAATCTCGGCCAGCAATGGATTGGGTGGCATCGTGATGATCGTGCAGCTCTGGATCACGCTGCCGTCGTCGGCGCGCGATGCATCCCAGAGGCCGGCCAAACCGAATACCGCCTGATCGGCGCAGGTGATATAGAAAGGCGTCTTGCTGCGATCCTCATTGACATGCCACTCGTAGAATCCGGTGGCCGGAAGAATGCAGCGCTGGCCTCGCGTCCACGGGCCGCGCCAGCTGGGATTAACCGCCAATTTCTCAATCGCGGCGTTGATCGTCGAGTACCGGGGTGGCACGCCTCTGGCGAAGTAGGGCACGAGGCCCCAGCGCAACCGGACGCCTTCGCGCTCGCCATCGCGCATCCGCACGACGGGTACGAGCTGTGAGGGCGCGACGTTATATGAGCGCAGAAATTCCCATTCGATCCTGTGCACCCGGAAGATGCGTTCGGCTTCGGCCTCCTCCGGTGTCACATAGCGCCCGCACATGGTCTGTCTT
Organism: Steroidobacteraceae bacterium; assembly: GCA_049513435.1. GTDB lineage: Bacteria > Pseudomonadota > Gammaproteobacteria > Steroidobacterales > Steroidobacteraceae > FEN-1191. The sequence goes on from JBEKWD010000468.1 coordinate 2,524, forward strand.
CGATTGTAGCTCCGGCCACTGTACTGTATAGATATACAGTACAGTTTGCGACACGATCTCGCAATGGCCACTCGCGCATTTCGCTGTCCGCTCTGCGGTGGCGGCCTTTTCCGCTCCGTCGTCGTGCCCCGAGCGGATGGATCGCAATACCTGACCTGCTTTTATGAATG
>JBEKWD010000469.1:0-2691 GCA_049513435.1 Steroidobacteraceae bacterium
GCCTCCCATTTCAGATCTAATGGATTGCTCCCATCAACGACGATTCGATACTCAAACTTAAGTTCATTCCCGTGACGGACGAACTTCCGAGCGTAGACGGCACAAAAAGTGGTTCCATTTTCGCAGTAGACGCTTTGTCCATACAGATCGAATATGGCTGGGAAAGCCGCATACTTGCGCGACTTCTTGTAGGTGAGTTTCTCCTCGATCGAGCCGAAGCGATCAAACGTAGACCTGCTCCATGAACGCCTGGCGCCGGTGAATGTGAAGGCGGTCACGGGGCGCACGCGGCTTCGACAAACTCACCGCCGAATGCGCGATAGCGTACGGACGCATCTGCATTATGGGGACAATCTGCACCTCGCATTGCGCGTCAGGTTCGACACGCGCCGTGCAGGGACTCTTTACGGAAACACTCCGCTTACGCTCGATACAGAAGCCCAATCTCTGCGAGGAGTCAGTCGACGCTTGCGTGCGCGGTAGAAAGATGGCCCCGCATGAGGCAGTTCGGGTGACCTCACTCTCAGAGCTAACGATACCGCTGCGTCGGCTGGCACGCACCAATGCACTGACGGAGTCAGCCGTCTGGCTCGCGTGGTCCGACGCTGACGCCTATTTGCTTTGTGACCGGCACCATTAATTTGGAATTGTCGCGAGAACGTGGCCGTCCAGTGTTGCAAATGCGGGTCTACAACCGAGAAGGCGCGCTGGAGGACGCATTAACGTGCGTGCAGACAGTGGGCAACGTCTGGGAGCGGGTCGATGTGCATTGATTGGGTCGTCGCAGCCTGCCCGATGTCGATATTCAATTCGGGCAATCGCTGGCGACAAAACGGAGCAACATTCAATATCGGGCGCCTGATGTGGTCGGGGCGAACGCGATGACAGACACTTCGGCCAATCCTAGGCACAACCATCTACTCGCGGCTCTGCCGCAGGATCAGTGGCAGCGCTGGCTGTCACACCTTGAATATGTCGAAATGCCCCTGGGGCAGGTACTTTATGAGCCTGGCAGCACGCTGAGTCACGCGTACTTTCCAACGACTGCGATCGTATCGCTTCTGTATGTGATGCAGAACGGCGAGTCGGCGGAGATCGCGGTGGTCGGTAACGAGGGAGTTGTCGGTGTCTCCCTCTTCATGGGTGGTGAATCCACCTCCAGCCGGGCGCTTGTGCAAAGTGCCGGTGGCGCCTTCCGATTGACTTCACAATTGCTGAAGGAAGAGTTTGAACGCGGCGGCCCGGCGTTGCACTTGCTGCTGCGGTACACGCAGGCTCTGATTACGCAGATGGTCCAAACCGCAGCGTGTAATCGGCACCATTCTCTCGACCAGCAGCTATGCCGCTGGTTGTTGTTGAGCTTGGATCGTTTACAGGGTACGGAAATGGTGATGACGCAGCAACTGATCGCCAACATGATGGGTGTGCCCCGAGAGGGCGCGACCGACGGCGCACTTAAATTGCATACCGCCGGGCTGATCGACTACACACTCGGTCGGATTCGGGTGCTGGACCGCCAGGGACTGGAGAAGCGCACTTGCGAGTGCTATGCGGTGGTCAAGAAAGAGTACGACCGTTTGCTCCCGGATAAGTTAGCTGCGTAGACGGTCATACATACAAGGCCCCGTTCCGATCCCGGGTACTTTAGTTTGCTGGATACTGTCACCATTTCCCACCACTAGCATTGGAGCACAAATAGGCCGGCTTTCGTGTCCACTCGCGTCAGTGGTGACAGAAAAAGTCAATATTGGAAGCTTGTGCAGACCTATGCCAATCAGCCCCCGTGCACTCTGAGCACCTTGTGTTTGCAACTCAACCGGGAATCACGCTCATGAATACAGTCGCCCCATCGACCCATTGCTCCTCGTCGGCGTCGGCGTCGGGGCCGGAGCCGAGTTTGTCGGTGCTCAGAGCGACCTATAAAACCGGACAGGGTGAGCACGACCAGACGGGACGATACCGAGGGAAAGGACGATGACAATCGAAGAGGCGAAGAAGGTTGTAGAGCAGACTCGCTCATTCATCGGCAGAATCTTTGCCCATGAAGTGGTGTTGGACGGTCCGTTCAAGCCGCAGGAGCTCGAGGCGATTTTATTCCTGATGCGAAATCGGCCCGCGCCGCCAGAGTGACGCCATGAAGACTTCTGCGCGCACGGCGTCAGGTGAAAATTCTGGACAGCATCGTCCAGGCGAGCGGCATCATCGTTGATGAATTTGGCGAAGACCACGTCAGCGTCCGGCGAGGTGCGGCCTTGATTACTGGCCGAGCACGAAATGCCTACCGCCGCAGCCGCAATCGATTTGAAGGAAGTTGCCAATTGCAAGCACCGCACCCTTCGTTGGCAAATATTGGCGCCAAGAGAAACGCGTCCGCGCTGCGTAACCTACGCTAGCGCACAGAGGAACACGCTTGGGGTGCTTATATTTACTTCAGGGTTACTCAATTAGCGAGCAGGGTTCAATGGCACGCGTACCAATGAAACTGCACCTGAAAAAAGATGAGCTTCACAAGGACGTCGGTAAGGCATCTGGGGCCAAGATCACCCAGGCCGACATCGCGAAGGAGAAATCGAGGGGCGGCGTCTACGCCAAGCGCGCGCAGTTCGCCGAGAACGCCAAAAAGTGGAATCACCCCGGAAAGGGGAAAAAGTAGCGGGAGGCTTAGTTCGCTGCGCCCACAATCTAAGGGCT
>JBEKWD010000470.1:0-2681 GCA_049513435.1 Steroidobacteraceae bacterium
CATAGCCGATTTCCAGGATTGAAATCACTGGCATTTGGGCTGCCCATGGCTGTGTGGGGTGCGGACCAATACGTGTCCGGTTTTTTCGATAGCCGCGGCACATCCCCCTGAAACAATGAAGTTTTGCGACGGCGCTTGCGGACCCAAACCTGTCCGCTCTAGCCCTGCGCATGAGCGAGCAACACGCCTTGGCGCTGGCGTTGCCGGCGCCGTTGAACATCGTGGTCATCAATGCGCGGTGCAGCCTGCGCATCGAGGCGGATCAGCGGGCGATCGTCGTTGGTGGACTGCCGGTGCATCACTATCGCGCCGAGGATGCGCTCGCCGAGGCCTATGCGATGGTGTTCCTGGTGGAGCAGGGGTTCGCCCAGCAGAGCGATGTGGCGCGGGCGTTTGGCCGATCGGTGCGCACCGTGCGGCGCCACCAGGCGCGCTATGTGCAGGGCGGGATGGCGGCGCTCGGTCGCGAGGAAGGCTGGCGTCGCGGCCGGCGACGGATCTCGGGGACACGTCTTCGCACCATCGAGCTGCTGAAAAGCCAGGGTTTGAGCAACCGGGCGATCGCCCACCGGCTGGGGGTGAGCGAGAAGGCGATCCGCAAGCTGGTCGGACCTTCGAAGCCCGCCGCGAGCGCGCAGCTTGCGTTCGCCGGGATGACGAGCGCAGCGGCGGCGCAGCCGCCGGCGCGGTCTGCAAAGTCGGCCGGCGATACTGCCGATCACGCCACGCCATTGGCGCAGGACCGCGGCGGCGAGAGCGATCCGATCGGCGCGCCTGCGGACGACGCCGAACCGCTGCCGATGAGCCTCGACCGCGACGCCAGCGATCGGACCTTCGATCGCCAGCTCGCCCATTTGGGGCTGCTCGATGATGCGGCGCCGCTGTTTCGCGACGGCGCTGCGGTGCCCGGCGCCGGCGTCCTGTGCGCCCTGCCGTGTCTGGTCGAGAGCGGACTGTTTCGGATCAGCCGCAAGCTCTACGGTGAAATCGGTCCGGCCTTCTATGGACTGCGCACGACGCTGCTGACGCTCCTGCTGATGGCGCTGCTGCGCATCAAGCGGCCCGAGCATCTCAAGGAGCGCGACCCCGCCGCGTTCGGCAGGCTCCTCGGGCTCGACCGCGCCCCGGAAGTGAAGACGCTGCGGCGCCGGCTCGGCCGCCTCGCGGCGCACCATTGCGCCGAGCAGCTGGGCGCGGAGCTGGCGCGTCTGCGGGTCGATCAGCGCGGACATCTCATGGGGTTTTTGTACGTTGACGGCCATGTGCGCGCCTATCACGGCCAGCGCGATATCCAATCGAAGGCCTACGTGGCGCGCCGCCATCTCGCCATGCCCGCCACCACCGACTACTGGATCAACGACCGCTCCGGCGACCCGTTGTTCGTGATCACTGGCGAGGTCAACGCTGCGTTGACGAAGGCCATGCCCCGCCTGCTTCGCGAAGTGCGCGATGTGGTCGGCACCCGGCGGGTCACCATCGTGTTCGACCGCGGCGGCTTTAGCCCGAAGCTGTTCGCCACCATGATCAACGACGGCTTCGACGTGCTGACCTATCGCAAGGGCCGCTGTCGTCGCATTAACGAGCGGCGCTTCATCGCCCGTCGCGCCGAACTCGATGGGCGCTCGGTGGACTATGCTCTGCACGATCAGCCGGTGCGCTTTCTCAAAGGCAAGCTGCGCTTACGGCAGGTCACCCGCTTGTGCGACAACGGCCATCAGACCCAGGTGATCACCAGCCGGTGGGACCTGCGCGACATCGAGGTCGCCTACCGCATGTTCGAGCGCTGGCGACAGGAGAACTTCTTCAAGTATATGCGAGAAGAGTTCCTGCTCGATGCGCTCGTCGATTACCGGATCGAGCCGGAGGACCCGACCCGCACCATCCCCAATCCCGAGCGTCGTGCGCTGGATAAGGCGATCCGTGCGGCCCGCGCCGACCTCGCCAAGCTCGAACGCGAATACGGCGCCGCCGCCGCAGCCAATGCCGAACAGCGCCGGCCGACGATGCGCGGCTTCAAGATCGCCCATGGCAGGCTCGGCAAAGAGTTGCGCGCAGCCCGCGCCCGCGTGGCACAGCTCTTCGCGCAACGCCGCGACGTTCCCAAGCGCGTCGAAATCCGCGACCTCAGCGAGAAGGCCGTGGTCAAGCTCGCCACCGAACGCAAGCACCTGACCGACATCATCAAGATGGTGGCCTATCAGGCCGAAAGCGACCTGATCGCGCTGCTCCAGCCTCACTACGCTCGGGCCGACCAGGAAGGGCGAACCTTGCTGCATGAGCTGTTCGCCGCCGCGGCCGATCTCAGCGTCACCGATCACGAGTTGCAGATTACCCTGGCGCCGCTCAGCTCGCCGCATCGTACCCGCGCCGCCCAGGCGCTGTGCGAAATGCTCGACCAAACGGCGACGATCTTCCCCGGATCGCGCCTGCGCCTGCGCTTTGCCGTCAATCCGCGACCGCGCATCGGGCTTGCCTTCCCCGGTTCTCCAGCCGAGCGCGCCATCGCCAACACCGTCGCCGCGCCGCCCTGACCGACGCGGACACCGGACATTCTCGCACTATGCTATGTCAGGAGGTCTGAATTTAATTTAGCCGAGCCGCACAACAACCGTGCCGCGGCACTGACCGAACTTGGACGGTTGTCGGAAGGCCGTGCGGCCATGGAACAGGCCATCCGTCTG
>JBEKWD010000471.1:0-2672 GCA_049513435.1 Steroidobacteraceae bacterium
TCGGCGTTGTTTGTACTCCTACAGCTCAGCGGAACATCGCCCACAGATTACGACCTCGGGGTGAAATACCTCAATGGCCAAGGTGTAGCCAAGGATGAGGCCCAGGCAGCCATATTGTTCCGCAAGGCCGCCGATCAGGGATTTGCGCCAGCCCAGTACAACCTCGGCGTGCTTTACGCGAGCGGACGCGGGGTGACGAAGGATGATGCGCAGGCGGCAGTGTGGTATCGCAAGGCCGCCGACCAGGGATTTGCGCAGGCTCAGTACGATCTCGGCGTGCTCTACGAGTACGGACGCGGGGTGGCAAAGGATGATGCGCAGGCGTCAGTCTGGTATCGCAAGGCCGCCGATCAGGGACTTGCACAAGCGCAGTACAACCTCGGCGTGTTTTACGAGAATGGACACGGGGTGGCGAAGGATGATGCGCAGGCGGCAGTCTGGTATCGCAAGGCCGCTGATCAGGGATTTGCGCAAGCCCAGAGCAACCTCGGCCTCCTTTACGAGAACGGACGCGGGGTGGCGAAGGATGATGCGCAGGCAGCGGTCTGGTATCGCAAGGCCGCCGATCAGCGATTTGCGCCAGCCCAGTACAACCTCGGCGTGTTGTACGAGAACGGACGCGGGGTCGCGAAGGATGATGCGCACGCGGCAGTCTGGTATCGCAAGGCCGCCGATCAGGGCTCTCTGGCTGCGCAGGATGCATTGCGTCGACTTACGAGCCAGCAAATAGCCAAACCGTCTCCGTAAAATGCAGACTCTTCGGCGGGCTACACGGGGAGCACCGTCATCGCGCCTTGCGTGTTGCGGCGTGCTGCATTGCACGCCCCGGCACTTCGCAGTGCTGCGAAAGGCGTATAATCCGGCGCGGGAATCATGGGCTCATCGGTTGAGTAAATCGGGAGAGTCGCTATGAATCTTCTGCAAAAGCCTAGGCAACACTTCGCGTGGCGGCCACGGATCAATTCAGACCACGAGTTCAATTCGTTTGTGCGCTCGAGCGGGTCTGAAGCGACCGTGGATATGCACACGCTTAATGACAGCGAGGAAGTGACGCACGAATCAGGCGTCCGCGAGGACGGAGGGGAACCGATTAAGATCGGACCCTCCTGACCATTTGATCGCGGGGTCACAGCGCCACCTCGCGCAGCTGCCAGCGACCGCGAGCCTTGCGCCAACTGTGACCAGCATGTGAATGCCGGCAGCGCGTAGCACCGGCAACGTAGTGCCGCGCTCAAGTGGTGGGCCGTGTAGGGATCGAACCTACGACCAAGAGATTAAGAGTCTCCTGCTCTACCAGCTGAGCTAACGGCCCCCGAAAAAATGGGGTGGACGACGGGACTCGAACCCGCGACAGCCGGAATCACAATCCGGGACTCTACCAACTGAGCTACGTCCACCGTCGATCATTGGCGCGCCCGGCAGGACTCGAACCTGCGACCACCGGCTTAGAAGGCCGGTGCTCTATCCAGCTGAGCTACGGGCGCACAGCAGTTTGAGCTGGTCGGGGCAGAGGGATTTGAACCCCCGACCCTCTGCTCCCAAAGCAGATGCGCTACCAGACTGCGCCATGCCCCGCGCTCAAACTTCCCGAGGCGCCCCCAACCGCTATCGAGCACGGCGGGGCGCGCATCATACGAACCGCTCTCAGTAGCGTCAATTTACCGGAAATCGGCACCGCGGGTACTACCGGGTCGCCGCCGTGCCAAACTAACGGCATGACAGCGCGTTTAATCGACGGCAAGGCCATTGCCCAAAGCGTCAAGCACTCGGTGGGTGAAGGCGTCAAAGGCCTGCTGGCCGCCGGCATGCGTCGGCCCGGACTCGCGGTGGTGCTGGTCGGCCACAATGCGGCCTCCGAGATCTACGTGCGCAACAAGCGCCGCGCCTGCGCCGAGGTTGGCGTGCATTCGATCGCCCACGATCTGCCGGCCGACACCGGCGAAGCACAACTGATCGCGCTCGTGCATGCGCTGAATATGGATCCGGCGATCGATGGCATCCTCGTGCAGTTACCGTTGCCGCCGCAGATTCGCGCTCGAGCCATCATCGAGACCATCGATCCGGCCAAGGATGTCGATGGCTTTCATCCCTACAATCTCGGGCGGCTATTGCAGCGTGAACCGCTGTTGCGCCCGTGTACGCCCTACGGCATCGTGCGCATGCTCGAGCACGTGGGTATCGCGATGCCGGGAATGGATGCGGTCGTGGTCGGGGCTTCCAACATCGTCGGCCGACCGATGGCGCTCGAATTGTTGCTGGCCGGGGCCACGACCACGGTCTGCCATACGCGCACTCGCGATCTCGCGGCTCACGTCGCGCGCGCGGAACTGCTCGTGGTGGCCACGGGTCGGCCGCAGATCGTGCCGGGCGAATGGATCCGTCCCGGCGCGGTCGTGATTGACGTGGGGATCAATCGGCTGCCGGACGGTAAATTTGTCGGTGACGTCGCGTTTGAGGCCGCCGCGCAGCGCGCCGCGTGGATCACGCCGGTGCCAGGCGGGGTCGGTCCGATGACGGTGGCGATGCTGATGCACAATGCGCTCGAGGCCAGCGCGCGGCGCCAGGGATTTAAAATCGGCGGCTGAGATACAGGGTCGGGGCCGCCATCGTGTACCACTCCACCGGATCGCCATTCTGCGGATCCGACGGCAGCAGTTTGTCGCGCTGCAGAC
>JBEKWD010000472.1:0-2671 GCA_049513435.1 Steroidobacteraceae bacterium
TGCCGGCGGAGTTGGTCGTTCCATTAAGTGCTAGTTCGGCACAGCTGGCGCATAATTCTCCGGTGTTGCCGACGTAGCTCTGCTCGCCACCGAACAGGCTCAAGCCGGTGAGCCGGAAGTCACCGCCCAACTTGTAGTCGAAGGTACCGGAAACGTAATAATCCTGCTGATCGTTGAAGGTGTTTGCAGTACCAGATCCTAACAACTGATCGGCGTTAAGACGTATCGTCTGTGAGGTTGCGGTGACTCCGGGCGGATTCACGTAGAAGGGATTGGCCTGTGGACCCGTTTCGTACACCGTCGCCGTCAATGTCCCCACAGCCGTCGGCTGGTTGTTAGTTACGTGTGACACGACCACGTCAACACCCATGTCGAGCTTGTCGTTGATCTCCTTGGTGAATTTGATCATGGCGTTCTGGCGGATTTCCGTCGGCAAGATATCCCCGGCCAGTACGTTGTCGCAGGGCGAAGTGGCAGCGCTGTTCACCGTTCCGGTGGTCGCAGTCGGCGACACGTAGATCCGGCTTGAGCCGGCCGGCTGGATCGAGGCCGGGCTGCAGAAGAAGGTATCGAAATTGCTGCCACCCTCCGCGGTATGATTGCGGTCGAGTGAGCTGCGCGCGGAATACGCCAGATCGCTGCGATATGAGTAATTGTAGCCGAACATCAGCGAGCTGTTTTCCCACGAGGTCCCCCACAGGAAACCGGCATTGGCATTGTGGTACTCGTCACCGATACCGCCTTGCCCTGTGACCAGAATGCCATCGAAGCTTTTGCGCGTGATGAAATTGATGACGCCTGCGACGGCATCCGAACCGTAAGTCGATGAAGCGCCCTCGGCCAGCACGTCAACTCGCTCGAGCATGATCGGCGGGACGATGTTGGGATCAGTCAGCGTCTGCTGCTGGCTACCCGGCGAAATGCGATGCCCATCCACCAGCACCAGGGTTGCGCTGCTCGAGCTCGATCCGATACCGTGAATGGCCGGCATATACACGTCGTTACCGGGATTTCCGCCCTGAGGGGTTGCGCCCATGCCCGTCAGGGCCGGGATAGTACGCAGGATCTGCTGCACCGTTTGCGCGCCCGTTTGATCGATTTCTTCGCGATCCACGCTCATCACGTTAGACCCCACGGGTGCCACACCGCGGATGCTCGTGCCGGTGACGACAACTTCAGTCAATTCTGCGGACGTGCCCGTGGCGGCCGCGCTCGACGCGCTCGCCTGCGTCTGTGCGGTCGCGCCAAGACTGAACAATGCGGCGTTCATTGCCGCAAGCGTCACGCCAACAAGCTTCAAAGCTCTCTTCTTATCCATCATTCCCCCCAAGACCGGCCCTCGGCCGCGCCATCAACACTTGGATTGATTGGTTTGACCGAGCCTTCATCTATTCTATATTTTGGGAAGATATACTACATCATACGTCGCGACAAGAGGCAGCAGCGCGGGCAAGAAGCAAGCGCGTCTGTGTGCCAAGCCTCTAGTAAGTAGAGCGGCCGCCGGAAATGTCGAATACCGCGCCGGTGGAGAAGGAGCATTCGCGACTGGCAAGCCAACTGATCAGCGCTGCGTTTTCTTCGACCGTACCGAAACGTCCGATCGGAATCTTGGACAGCATGAAATCGATATGGGTCTGCGTCATCTGATCGAAAATGGCCGTGCGCACAGCGGCCGGCGCGACTGCGTTGACCGAGATACCGCTGCGAGCCAACTCCTTGCCCAGCGATTTAGTCATGCAGATCAATGCAGCCTTGGACGCCGAGTACGCCGAGGCGTTGGGGTTTCCCTCCTTTCCCGCCACCGAGGCCACATTGACGATGCGGCCATAGCCTTTCGCCACCATGTGCGGCACGACGGCGCGAGTGACGTAAAAAGCGCCGTTTACATTGACGTCCATCACCCGGCGCCATGCGTCCTGTGGATATTCGGCCAGCGTTGCATTGGGTCCCGTAATGCCCGCGCTTACCACCAGTACATCGATGCCGCCCAGCGCCTCGAGGGTCGACGCGGTGGCACGGGTGACGGCGTGCTCATCGGATTGATCCATGACAACCTTGTGCGCCAGCACTGATCCGGTTGCGCTTAACGCCGACTCCGAGATGTCCCAGGCACTGACCCTCGCCCCCTCGCACACCATTCGCCGGGCCACGGCGAGCCCGATACCAGAGGCCCCGCCGGTGATCACCGCGGTCTGCCCAGCGAATCGACCCGCGAAATGATTCATCAGACAGGGCCCGCCCGGCAGCCAAGGTTGCACCCGAGCCAGCAAGCTCCTCGTATGAATGCCACGGCTGGCTGACCCCTATGTTTTGTTGTTCTTGGCACGGGCATTCCACAGGAACGACCGATGATCTCAGTATATGATATTAGGGATCGCCGCTCCGGCCGTCAACGCAAACTTCTCCCGTAGCAGCGCAGATCGCATAGACGCTGCATCCGGCGGTCGGCCGACTCTCCAACCGGGCTAGCTGCACGGAGAAATGGTACGGGATTGTACGATGTGGTACGTCGTAGTAATATTTTGCAGTTTAAATATGTGAATAAACGGCTCTTTGCAACGGTGATGCAGATACGAGCCGCATCGTGGGGGAGCCCTTTCGTCGGATGGTGCGTATCGGCGAATCCATGAACGAGTTGCTGAAATCGTGCCTGTGCGCCCTTTGGGTTAGG
>JBEKWD010000473.1:0-2670 GCA_049513435.1 Steroidobacteraceae bacterium
GCCTGCCTCGCCGCGTTGCCGGCGTTGCGCGGCGCATTGGAGTGCTTCGATTCCCCGCTGCTCGCGGCGCTGCGTGGCCAGATGTCCGAGCATGCCGAGCAGCATTCGCTCCTGAGCCGCGCGATTGCCGAGCAGCCGGCTCATTTCGTGCGCGACGGCGGCGTCATCGCCGCGGGCTTCGACGAACAGCTGGATCAACTACGTTCGCTGGCGAGCAATACCGATGAGTTTCTCGTCGAGCTCGAGCGCCGTGAGCGCGAGCGCAGCGGTATTGCGAGCCTCAAGCTCGGCTACAACCGCGTGCAGGGTTTTTACATCGAAGTCGCGCGCGCCCATGCCGGGCGCGTACCGAGCGACTATCTGCGCCGCCAGACCGTGAAGTCAGCCGAGCGCTTCATCACGCCCGAGCTCAAGGGCTTCGAGGATAAGGTGCTGGGCGCCCGCGAGCGCGCGCTCGGGCGCGAGAAAGAGCTCTATGAATCGCTGCTCACGCTTTTGATTGCTTCCCTGGGCGAGCTGCAACGTACCGCCGACAGCGTGGGTCAGATCGATATGCTCGCGGCCCTGGCCGAACGCGCCGCGGTTCTGGGCTGGAATGAGCCGACACTGGTTGCCGACCCGCGCCTGCTAATCGAGGCAGGCCGCCACCCGGTAGTCGAGCGCTTTCTGGAGGGGCCATTCGTCGCCAATGACCTGTCGCTGCACGAAAACCGGCGCATGCTGATCATCACGGGGCCAAACATGGGCGGCAAGTCCACGTTCATGCGCCAGGTGGCACTGATAGTGGTGCTCGCGCACATGGGTAGTTTCGTGCCCGCGGCGCGCGCCGAGATCGGTCCGATCGATCGGATCTTCACTCGCATCGGCGCCGCTGACGATCTGGCCGGCGGCCGCTCGACGTTCATGGTCGAGATGACGGAGACCGCGAATATTCTGCACAACGCCAGCGATCGCAGCCTCGTGCTCATGGATGAGATGGGCCGCGGCACCAGCACGTTCGATGGTCTGGCGCTGGCACAGAGCGTCGCTGCGCACATCGCCACGCGGGTGCGCGCCTTCACTTTGTTCGCCACCCATTATTTCGAGCTCACCGCGCTCGCGGCGCACATCGAGGGTTGCGCCAACGTGCATCTGGATGCGACCGAACATGGCGACTCGCTCGTGTTTCTGCACGCCGTGAAGGAAGGCCCTGCCAACCGCAGCTATGGCTTGCAGGTCGCGCAGCTGGCCGGCGTGCCGCGCGCGATCATCGCGGCGGCGCGCCAGGTGCTGCAGCAACTGGAGGCGCAGAGGGCCGTATTGCACGAGCAGCACGCGATCGCAGCCGCGCAGGCGCAGTTGCCCCTGCCGCCGCCCGCCCCGCGAGCCGATCCGGCACTCGAGGCAGCCCAGGCCATGCTCGCTCGGCTTGCCGCGCTCGAGCCCGATACGCTCAGCCCGCGCGCGGCGCTCGATCTGCTGTATGAATGGCGCCGGATTGCCCGCCGCGATGACGGGCTCACTGCAGCTTGAGCGGCGTCGGGCCGCGCTCGCTCGCGCCATCAGGTCCCGAAGCATCCCTCTGCAAAGAAATTGCCCGCTGCACGTGCGACTATCGCCGATATCAGCATACCCGCGTGCGCGACGGGCACGGACAGCCAGCTCTTGGCGCCCTCCAGGCGCGTCTCCGAGATGCCGACGACGCCGTCGTTGGGCTCACCGAAGTTGACCAGCAGCTGCGCGAGTCCCACGGGGAAGGTACCGGCGATGATGCCCAGTTCGCGCTCGCTGTCCCAGCGTCGCGAGCGTTCGACCAGCAGCTCCTCTGTTACGGCGTGGCCGAGCGCCCGGCGACCCCAGGGCCAGGATCCGAGAGTGCGCACGGCACGCGAGCCGGCGCATGGCGTGCCCATAAACACCACGCGCCCGGGTTGCTCCATCGCGTAGTGCTCGAGGTAGCGCATGATGATCAGGCCGCCGAGGCTATGGCCCAGAAGATGCACCTGCGGCGCATCGATGCGCTCGATCAGCGCGCGCAGTGCCGCGACGATCTGCAGCATCGGTTCGTATACCGAGCGGTACCGGAACACATGCGTGTGATAGCCGTGCGCGCGCGCAAGACGGCGGCGCAGCAGCGCCGATTCGATGCCGGGCATCCACAGCCCGTGCACATAGATGACGGCCGCCGCGCTGTCGCCCGCGCCCACTAGCTCGCGGGCGGCGGCGTACGCACGCGAATGTGCAATTCGCGCAATTGCGTCTCGGAGACAGCGGTGGGCGCATCGGTCAAAGGATCGGCGGCGGTCTGTGTCTTCGGAAAGGCGATGACCTCGCGAATACTCTCGACGCCGCTCATGAGCATCGCCAGCCGATCCAGCCCGAAGGCGATACCGCCGTGCGGTGGGCAACCATAACGCAAGGCATCCAGCAGGAAGCCGAATTTGAGCCGCGCCTCCTCGGCGCCGATTCCGAGCAGCCCGAACACGGCCGACTGCATTTCCTCGCGGAAAATACGGATCGAGCCGCCGCCGACTTCCGACCCGTTGAGCACGAAGTCATAGGCACGCGCCAGCGCCTGCCCCGGCGCGGCCGCCAGCACCGCCGGATCATCGCTCTGTGGCGAGGTGAAAGGATGATGCGTCGCCTGCCAGCGCTCGGCGCTCGCATCCCATTCGAACATCGGAAAATCGA
>JBEKWD010000474.1:0-2630 GCA_049513435.1 Steroidobacteraceae bacterium
AGCCAGCCAAACGCCAAGTGACAAACAGGAAGGTCGCCTCTGTGAGATCGGGATGCCAAGGGGGAAGCTTTCTGCGGTCGAACATAACGAGTTGGCAGGCGAAAGCGCCTGCCCCACATATAGTCGACACATGGAAAATCGCAGGAAAATGTAGAAACTCCAGCAGCCGGCTTTCAGCCGGCTCTCGCACGAGAGCGCATCTTGCGGACCGCAAAATCGGCGCGCCCGCCTAATAGATCACACGAATAGATCACAATGGATACATGCGCCGGAAAACTTCATGAGCCAGGACACCCGTGTCACCCATCCAATCTACAACCATCAACCCACCGACATCGAAGGATTCGATTCCCTGTCGGAGCTCGCCCTCGACATGCACTGGTCGTGGAATCATGCCACTGACGAAGTGTGGCGGCAGCTTGATCCCGAATTGTGGGAGATCACGCATAACCCCTGGGTGGTCCTGCAGACGGCCTCTCGCGACCGCATCGAGCGCGTATTGGCCGATCCCGCTTTCCGCCAGAACGTAGATGCTCTGGTCGCATCCGGCAGGCAGGCGGCAGAAGCGCCCGCGTGGTTTCAACGGAATCGTCCTGAGACTCCACTCACCTGCGCCGCTTATTTCAGCATGGAATTCATGCTGAGCGAAGCTCTCCCCATTTACTCGGGCGGACTGGGCAATGTGGCTGGCGATCAACTCAAAGCCGCAAGCGATCTGGGCGTGCCCGTGGTCGGTGTGGGCCTGCTCTACCAGCAGGGCTATTTTCGCCAGGTGATCGACAGCAACGGTGAGCAACAGGCGCTCTTTCCATATAACGATCCCGGACAGTTGCCCATCGCGCCCTTGCGCCAACCGAACGGCGAGTGGCTGCGGCTCGAGATCGCCCTGCCGGGGTACGCGGTCTGGCTGCGCGCCTGGCAGGTGCAGGTCGGCCGCGTCAAACTTTACCTGCTCGATAGCAACGACGCGGCGAACTTTCCCATTCATCGCGGAATCACCAGCGCGCTCTATGGAGGCGGCCCCGAGCTGCGCCTCAAGCAGGAACTGCTGCTCGGAATCGGCGGATGGCGGCTGCTTCGCGCGCTTGGGCTCCAACCGGAGGTCTGTCACCTGAATGAAGGCCACGCCGCGTTCGCCGTGCTGGAGCGCGCCCGCAATTTCATGGACGAAACCGGCCACCCATTCGACGTCGCACTGGCGGTCACCAGAGCGGGCAATCTCTTCACCACCCACACCGCGGTGGCCGCCGGTTTCGACCGTTTTTCTCCCGCCCTCATCGAGCAATACCTCGGCAAGTATGCCGAAACCAAGCTCGGCATTGCGCTTCACGATTTGCTGGCTCTTGGCCGTCAGAACCCGGATGACTCGTCCGAGCCCTTCAACATGGCGTATCTGGCGCTCCGCGGCAGCGGGGCCTCCAATGGCGTGAGCCGCTTGCACGGCAGCGTCAGCCGGCGCCTCTTCCTGCCTCTGTTTCCGCGCTGGCCCGAGGAGGAAATCCCAATCGGATACGTCACCAACGGAGTCCACATGCCAACCTGGGACTCGGCCTCGGCCGACGACCTGTGGACGGAAAGCAGCAGCAAGGACCGCTGGCTGGGGAGCGCCGATACCCTCGAACACGACATTCGCCGCGTCTCCGACGAGAGGCTATGGCAATTTCGGACGGCTGCCAGCCACTCTCTCGTAGAGTACGCTCGCGATCGATTGTCCCGAAATCTGACCGCCTCAGGCGCGCCTCCAGGCGATGTCGAAACCGCGAAGCATCTCTTCGATCCCAACGCACTGACGCTAGGCTTTGCCCGCCGCTTCGCGACTTACAAGAGACCCAACCTGCTGCTGCATGACCCGGCGCGCTTGCTTCGCATCCTGACCAATTCCCAGCACCCGGTGCAGCTCATCATCGCCGGCAAGGCGCATCCCGCCGACCTGGCCGGCCAGGCGCTGATCCGCGAATGGACGCATTTCATCCGGCAGCCCGAGACGCGTCCCCACGCCATTTTCCTTAGTGACTACGACATGCTCTTGACTGAGCGCCTGGTTCAAGGCGTGGATGTCTGGATCAACACTCCGGAGCGCCCCTGGGAGGCTTGCGGCACCAGCGGCATGAAAGTGCTGGTCAATGGAGGAATCAATCTGTCGGAGCTGGATGGCTGGTGGGCCGAAGCCTACACGCCTGACGTCGGGTGGGCGATAGGTGACGGCCGGGAACATGGCGACGACCCCGCTCGGAACGCTGTCGAAGCCGGCGCGCTCTACGACCTGCTGGAACACGAAGTGATTCCCGAGTTTTATGCCCGTACCCCGCAGGGCATCCCCACGGCCTGGCTGGCGCGGATGCGCAATAGCATGGCGAGCTTGACGCCGCGCTTTTCCGCGGACCGCACGGTGCGCGAATACACCGACGAGCGCTATCTCCCGGCTGCCGCGGCTTACCGCGAGCGGGCCGCCGCGAAGGGCGCCATGGGCAAGCAGGTGCTCGATTGGCAGCATGCCCTTGCAACGGAGTGGCCCGCGCTCCGCTTCGGTGAAGTCAAGGTCGAAACCGGCGCGCAGCAGCACCTGTTTGAGGTTCAGGTCTATCTCAACAGTCTCGATCCGAATGCGGTCACAGTCGAGCTTTACGCCA
>JBEKWD010000475.1:0-2623 GCA_049513435.1 Steroidobacteraceae bacterium
GAGGCGCTCGCGCACCAGTTCGCTCGCGCGCACATCCAGGCCCTCGCGCAGGCCATAGGTCAGGAACGGCCGGCCCACGCGCGCGAGCATGCTGTGCACGTGTTCATCGTCGCCACACAGCACCGCGAGGCCGTAGAACGGCAGGTTATGCAGAAAATCCACGAAGCTCGCCTCGAGTTTCGCGAAGTCCCCGCCGTGGGTTCCCAGATGATCGTTGTCGATATTGGTGATGACCGCGATCACGGGCTGCAGATGCGTGAACGAGGCGTCGCTCTCGTCGGCCTCGGCCACCAGATAACGGCCGGCGCCGAGCCGCGCATTGCTGCCGGTACTCTTGAGGCGCCCGCCGATCACAAAGGTCGGATCCTCGCCGCCTTCCGCCAGTACGCTGGCGATCAGGCTCGTGGTCGTCGTCTTGCCATGCGTGCCGGCCACCGCGATCGATTCGCGAAAGCGCATGAGCTCGCCGAGCATTTCGGCGCGCGGCACGACCGGCACGCGGCGCGCCTGCGCGGCCTGCACCTCGGGGTTATCGCGCGGGATTGCGCTCGAGACCACGACGACATCGGCCCCATCGGCGTGAGCAGCCTTGTGGCCGATGCAGATTTTGGCGCCCAGTGCCGCGAGCCGTTCGGTGATCGCATTGGGCTTCAGATCCGAGCCCTGTACGCGATAGCCGAGATTGATCAGCACTTCGGCGATACCGCCCATGCCGCTGCCGCCGATGCCGACGAAGTGAATGGTCTCGATGCGCCGCATGCGCGCGCTGCTGGGCATTAACGTCGCCAATGGCCTGAGCGCTCGCGGCGGGGCGTTCATGCCGCGGCTCCGTGGTCCGAGGTGCGAACCAGCTCGCTGCAGGCGTTGGCCAGATCTTCCAGCGCACGCGGCCGCGCTAATGCGCGCGCGTGTTCGGCCATCGCAATCAGGCGGCCGCGCCCGCTGCACAATGCCGCGAGCCGCTCGGCCAGCCACGGCGCAGTGAGCTCGCGTTCCGGAATCATCACCGCGGCGCCTGCGGCCACCAGGATCTCGGCATTGCGGCTCTGGTGATCATCCGTGGCGGCCGGAAAAGGCACGAGCACGGCGCCCACTCCGGCCGCGGCAAGCTCCGAGACGGTCAATGCGCCCGCGCGGCAGATCACGAGGTCGGCCCAGCCATAAGCCTCGGCCATCTCTTCGATGAATGGTTGCAGCCGCGCTGCTACGCCAGCGTCCAGGTAGGCACGCTGCGCAGCCTCGAGCCCGCGCTCGCCGGATTGATGCCGCACTTCGAACAGCATGGATGCGGCGAGCCGCGCGAGCGCGAATGGCACGATCGCGTTGAGCCGCGCCGCACCCTGACTGCCGCCGAGCACGAGCAGCCGGATGCCAGGGCCGCGCGTCGCGAAGCGCTGCAGCGGGGGCGGCAAGGCACTGATCTCGCGTCTGACCGGATTGCCAATCACCTGCGCGCCGACGCTGGCCGGAAAGCTGCCGGGAAAGGCCGTCAGCACCCTATCGGCAAGCCTCGCCAGACAGCGATTGGTGAAGCCGGCGATGGCATTCTGCTCATGTATGAGCAGCGGCTTGCGCATCATCCACGCCGCCACACCGCCAGGACCGGCTACAAAGCCACCCAGACCGACGACCAGCGCGGGACGCCGATGGCGGATGACGGCCAGTGCCTGCAGCAGCGCGCGCGTGAGCCTCAATGGCGCGGCAAGCCAGACCAGCCAGCTCTTGCCTCGCAGTCCGCTGACCGATAGCCACTCGATCGTGATGTTCTCGCTCGGCACGAGACGCGCCTCCAGTCCCCTGCGCGTGCCGAGCCAGACGACCTGCCAGGAGCGCTCGCGCAGCTCGCACGCGAGTGCGAGTGCCGGAAACACGTGACCGCCCGTCCCGCCCGCGAGAATCAGTGCCAACGGCGCCGAGGCAGCTGCACTCATGCGCGCAGCTCCCGCGGCGCTCGTCGGGCCGCACGCACCGTCTCGTGATGCACGCGCAGTACGATGCCGAGCCACGCCAGGGTCACGATCAGGCTGCTGCGCCCATAGCTCATGAGCGGCAGCGTCAGACCCTTGGTCGGCAGCACACCCATGTTCACGCCGATGTTGATACAGGCCTGGACCCCAAGCCACAGACCGAAACCGGAGGCGATATAGGACGGGAATTTCTGTCCGGCTTCGTAGGCGCGGCGCGCGATCACGAAGGCACGCCAGGACAGAGCCAGAAACAGTCCCAGCGTCAGCGCTACGCCGAACAGTCCGAGCTCCTCGGCCAGCACGGCGAACAGGAAGTCGGTATGCGCCTCGGGAAGATAGAACAGCTTCTGCACGCTGGCGCCCAGCCCCACTCCGAAGAGCTCGCCGCGGCCGATGGCGATCAACGACTGCGTGAGCTGGAATCCGCTCTTGAAGGGATCGGCCCACGGATCGAGAAAGGTGGTCATGCGCCGCATGCGGTAACTCGAGAAGATCACCAGCAGCACCATCGATCCGCCGGCAGCCAGCAGCATGGCGAGCACATAGCGCAGCCGCGCGCCGGCCAGGAACAGCACGCCGAAACCGGTGACAAACAGCACCGTGGCCGCGCCGAAATCCGGTTCGAGCAACAGCAGCAGCGCCATCACACTGAGCAG
>JBEKWD010000476.1:0-2622 GCA_049513435.1 Steroidobacteraceae bacterium
TCTTCTTACGACGATCATCATGAGCGCTAAAAACCAAGGCACTAATGGCACCGCGAAGGACACTGCCGGCGCCAAATCCCCGATGCAATCAGCTATCGACGCTGCGCTATCTGGATTGTCGACCGAGTTTCATAACTTCGTGGCCGATGTGGAGGATCTATTGAAAGCGAGCTCGATGCTGTCTGGAGAGGATATCGCCGGCATCAAGGCCAAGCTCGAAGAGCGCGTGGCCGCGGCGCGCGAATCGATAGGGCAGGTGGGCGACACGATCACTGAGAAATCCCGCGGCACGATCAAGGGCATCGATGACTTCGTGCGTGATCGGCCCTGGCAGGCCGCTGGTATCGGTGTCGCGGCTGGCCTGTTGATTGGTCTGCTGCTGATCGGAAGCGCCTCGAGATCGCGGCAGCGCCCCTGAGAGAGTGGGAGCGCCGGCTAGCCGATAGCGGCCAATACCGCATCCCCGGCATCTTGAGTCGAGGCAGCCCGATGACCGGGCGCGACGATGTCCGGCGTGCGCACGCCATCGTCGATCGCACGGTGCACCGCCAGCTCGACGGCGCGCGCCTCCTGCTCGAGCTTGAAGGAATGTCGCAGCAGTAGCGCGACGCTCAATATTGCGCCATAGGGGTTCGCAACGCCCTGGCCCGCAATGTCGGGTGCGGTGCCGTGGATGGGCTCGTAGACCCCGCGCGTGCCTTCACCCAGTGAGGCGGAAGGCAGCATGCCCAGCGAACCGCAGAGCATGGAGGCCTCATCGGTCAGGATGTCGCCGAACATGTTTTCGGTGACCGCGACGTCGATATCGCGCGGACGGTGTATCAAATGCATCGCGGCGGAATCGACCAGCATGTGTTCGAGTGCGATCTCAGGGAATTCTTTGCGCACCAGGCGCTCGCAGACTTCGCGCCACAGGCGCGAGGTCTCGAGCACATTGGACTTGTCGATCGAGAGCAGGCGGCGGCGGCGGGTATGCGCAATTCGAGCCGCGACGCGCACGATGCGCTCGATCTCAGCGACGCTGTAGGTGCACAGGTCCGTGGCCTGATTGGCGTCTCGGGTCTTCGGGCCAAAATAGATGCCGCCGGTGAGCTCGCGCACGAATATCAGGTCCACGCCTTCCACAATCTCCGGTTTCAGGCTCGAAGCGTTGCGCAACGCCGGGTGCACGACCACGGGCCGCAGGTTCGCGTACACGCCCAGATGCTTGCGCAGCCGCAGTAGGCCGCTCTCGGGACGAATCTTGGTCTGTGGTGTGGACCACTTCGGGCCGCCGATCGCCCCGAGCAGCACCGCGTCGGCCTTCAGAGCGGTCTGGAGCGTCGAGTCCGGTAACGGGTCGCCGCACTGATCGATCGCTATGCCGCCAAAGGATGCCTCCTCGAGGGTCCACTCATGACGATAGCGCGCCGCGATCGCCTTGAGCACGCGCAGAGCCTCGGCGATGACCTCTGGGCCGATGCCGTCGCCGGCGAGCACTGCAATGTGTGCCTTCAAGATCGCACCCGCCGCTCGAAAGCGTCAATCTTTGCCTGCTGTGCGAGCAGGAACCCGAGCTCATCCACGCCCTGAGTCAGGCAGTAGCGCGCGAAGGCCTCTATCGGGAACGTCACCGTGAGTCCGGTGGGCAACTGCAGCGTGGCGCTGAGCAGATCAATCGTCACCTCGGCGCCGGGATGCTCGAGCAGCCACTGGCCGCTGGTCTGGTCCACTACGATCGGCAGCAGGCCGTTCTTGAGTGAATTGCTCGTGAAGATATCGGCAATCGCGGTGCTGATCACGGCACGAAAGCCATAATCGAGCAGCGCCCAGGGCGCATGCTCGCGCGAGGAGCCGCATCCGAAGTTGCGATCCGCGACCAGGATCGAGCAGCCGGCGGCCTCCGGGCGATTGAGCGGAAAGCCATCATTGAGCGAACCATCGGCATTGAAGCGCCAGTCGGCGAACAAATGCTGCCCGAGGCCGTCACGGCTCGTGGTGCGCAGAAAGCGTGCCGGAATGATCTGATCGGTGTCGATGTTCGTGTAGGGCAGCACAGCCGTACGCGAGCGAATCTGTTGTATCGGTTCCATGGGCGCAATCAGCCGTTGACGATCTCGCGCGGATCGGTCACGCGGCCTCGCACGGCGCTGGCCGCGGCGGTCAGCGGACTCGCGAGCAAGGTGCGCGCGCCCGGACCCTGACGGCCCTCGAAGTTGCGATTGCTTGTGCTGATTGAATACTCCCCCTTGCCGACTATATCGCCGTTCATCCCCAGACACATCGAGCAGCCCGATTCGCGCCACTCGGCACCGGCCTCGATGAACACGCGATCGAGGCCTTCCGCCTCAGCGGCCTTTTTGACCTGCTGCGAGCCCGGCACAATGAGCGCTCGTACGCCGTGGGCAATCTTTCGACCTCGCAGCAGCTTTGCCGCGCTACGCAGGTCCGAGAGCCGCCCGTTGGTGCAGCTGCCGATGAACACGACATTGACGGGTTGATTGCCGATCGGCTCACCGGCGTGCATACCCATGTAGGCCAGCGCCTTATCGAACACCGGATCGTTCTTCGGATCAGGAATGGAGCCGGATACGGCCACAACCATGCCCGGATTGGTGCCGTACGTGACCATCGGCTCGATCG
>JBEKWD010000477.1:0-2619 GCA_049513435.1 Steroidobacteraceae bacterium
CCGTCGATGAGGTGTTTCAGGAGGTCGAGTCCGGCAACGCGGACTTCGGCGTCGTTGCCATCGAGAACTCGAGCGAAGGGATGATCACCAATACGCTCGATCGATTCCTCGCAAGCCCATTGCGCATCTGCGGCGAGGTGGAACTGCGCATCGAGCACTGTCTGATGGGGCAGATGCGCTCGCTCGGGGAGGTGTTGCGGGTCTGCGCGCATAGCCAGGGTCTCGCGCAGTGCCGCGGCTGGCTCAATGAGCATCTGCCGGACGCCGAGCGCGTGCCCGTGGCGAGCAATGCCGAGGGCGCGCGGCGCGCGCGTGATGAGCACGGCACGGCTGGCATCGCCGGGGAGACCGCGGCGCAGGTGTACGGCCTGAACGTACTGGCGCGCGAGATCGAGGACCGCACCGACAACTCCACGCGCTTCCTCGTGCTTGGAAGCAAATTGCTGCGCCCGAGCGGGGCTGATCGTACGACGCTGCTGCTCTCGGCGCGCGATACGCAATCCCCGGGCGCCCTGCAGCAGTTGCTCGAACCGTTCGCGCGCGCCGGCATCAACATGAGCCGCATCGAATCGCGGCCATCGCGGCGGCGCAAGTGGGACTATGTGTTCTTCATCGATATCGACGGCCACGCCGAGGATGCGCCGGTGCGCAAGGCGCTCGCGGTGCTAAAGCGCCGCGCCTCGCTATTGCGCGTGCTCGGCTCCTACCCGCGCGCGGTGATCTGAAGGCGCATGAGCCAGGGGGCGCATCCGGGCCGGCTCGCGGTCGCGGCGATACGGGAAATAACCCCTTACGTGCCGGGCAAGCCCGCGGCCGAGCTCGAACGCGAACTGGGCATTCGCATCCAGGACATCGCCAAGCTGGCCTCGAACGAGAACCCATACGGGCCGAGCCCCGGATCGCTCGCAGCCATGCGCGCCGCGCTCGAGCAGGTCTGGCTCTATCCGGATGGTGCGAGCCATGAGCTCAAAGCAGCCTTGAGCCGACATCTGGGCGTCGAGGCCGCGTGCCTGACGATCGGCAATGGCTCAAACGATCTGCTCATGCTGCTCGCGGAGGGCTTCCTGACGCCCGAGCACAGCGCGGTGTTCTCCGAACATGCATTTGCCGTCTATGCGCTGGTCACGCGCCAGACCGGCGCGCGTGGCATCGAGGTGCCGGCGCTCCCGCGCGATAACGCAATGCCATTGGGCCATGACCTCGCGGCGATGTGCGCCGCCATTGATCGGGACACGCGGCTCGTATTCATAGCCAATCCCAACAATCCGACGGGCACCTGGGCGAACGCGGCCGCGCTCAAGCGCTTGCTGGCGCAGGCGCCAGCCAGCACGCTCGTGGTGCTCGATGAAGCCTATCTGGAATACGCTCTGGAGCTCGGCCTGCACGATGCGCTCGGCTGGCTGCACGAATATCCGAACCTGGTGCTGTTGCGCACGTTCTCGAAGGCCTACGCACTGGCCGGCGCGCGGGTGGGCTATGCGATCTCACATCCTGAAGTGGCCGAAGTGCTCAATCGCGTGCGGCCACCCTTTAACGTCAACTCGGTCGGCCAGGCCGGCGCTATGGCCGCGCTGGCCGACCCGGCGCACATGCGCCGTGCGGTTGCAGTGACTGTCAGTGAGCTGCGGCGGGTGGAGAGCGCGCTGTCGGCGCGCGGAATCTGGAGCGCACCCTCGGCCGGCAATTTCCTGCTGGTACACGTCGGGGCTCAGGTCATGCCGGTGTTCGAGCGCCTGCTTCGCGCGGGCCTGATCGTGCGCCCGCTTATTGGCTACAGCCTGCCCGAGTATCTGCGCATATCCATCGGCACCCCCGAGCAGAACGATCGGCTATTGCGCGAGCTGCCCGCGGCGATCTCATGAACGCGTGCACGACACGGGGCTACCTCGCGCGCCCGGTGCGGCTGGTGCAGGGCGAAGTGCGCGTCCCGGGCGACAAGTCGATCTCGCATCGCGCACTGATGCTCGGTGCGATCGCCGAAGGCAGCACAGCGATCAGTGGTTTCCTCGCCAGCGAGGATTGTCTGGCGACGCTCGCGGCGCTGCGCGCGCTCGGCGTGCGTATCGAGCGCCCCGGCGAGACCGAGGTGCGCGTGCACGGCGTCGGACTTCACGGTCTGCACGCCAGCGCGGCGCAGCTGGATATGGGCAATGCCGGCACCGCGATGCGTCTGTTCACCGGGCTGCTCGCGGGCCAGCGCTTTGACAGCACGCTCGTGGGCGATGCCTCCCTGATGCGCCGCCCGATGGAGCGCGTCGCGCAGCCCCTGCGCGCGATGGGCGCGCAGATCGAGACCCATGAGGGCAAGCCCCCAGTGCGCATCCGCGGTGGCGCGCACTTGCGCGCGATCGACTACACGCTGCCGATCGCCAGTGCGCAGGTGAAATCTGCGCTGCTGCTCGCAGCGCTCTATGCCGAGGGACGCAGCAGCGTGACGGAGCCCGCGCCGACACGCGATCACACCGAGCGCATGCTGCGCGCCTTTGGCGTTGATCTGGCGCGCGCGGGCGCGTGCTCGAGTCTCGACGGCGGCGCGCGACTGCAGGCCTGCCCGATCGAGGTGCCGGGAGATTTCTCCTCGGCCGCGTTCTTCATCGTCGCCGGGGTGCTGGCTGCGCA
>JBEKWD010000478.1:0-2618 GCA_049513435.1 Steroidobacteraceae bacterium
CGCTTGATCAGCACAAGCAGGTCACGCTTGACCTGTCGCAGTACCTGCGCGCCATCCTCGCGCAACGGCTGGTCGTGGGCATCGACAGCAAGCGCGTCGCGGCCGTCGAGGTCATGCTCAACACGCCCTATATCTCCGAGCGTGTCAGGCGCGGGGACGTGATCGGCATCAAGGAGGCCATCGTGCGCAGCGGTGAGGTCAACGTCTGCAGCTTTGACGTGGCGTTGCACAAGCTGTTCAAGTCTGGCCGCATCACGCTCGAAGAGGCGCTCGCCAACGCCGATTCGCGCACCAATCTGGAAGCCAAGATCAACTTCGGCTAGCGGCCGCTGGCCTCGCTTGCGCCGGCCGGCGCAAATACCGCCATCGCATCGAATACCGGGCCGTCCACACAGACACGCTTCATCGCCGGACCGGCTGGCGTCTGTACGGCTACCGCGCAGCCGGCGCAGCCACCCACAGCGCAGGCCATGAACTCCTCGAGGCAGACCTGACAGGGTAGAGCGAACTCGCGCGCCAGCTGCGCGCTGGCCGCCAGCATCGGCGTCGGACCGCAGGCAAAGATCTCGGTCTCGGCGAGCTGCGAGCTTGAGCGGGAGCTGAGCCAGACGCGCGCCAGCTCGGTGACGTAGCCATCAAAGCAGCCGGGAAAACCCGCCCGGCTCGCCAGCCGCGAGGGTACGCTCCATTGATCGAGCAACGGCATGCAGCCGATGACCTCATCGGGCATGCCCGGTACGAGTATGGTCGATGGCCGTGCGCGAAACGGAAATGGCAGCTCCGAGCCCATGAGCACGAGCGGCTTCCAGCTGCCGTTCGCATCGCCGTTGAGATGCTCGGCCAGGAAGATCATCGGCGGAATTCCGACTCCGCCACCGATCGCGAGCACGCGCGGGCGCTCCACGTGCGGCGTGAAACCCACCCCGATCGGGCCAAGCACGCTGAGCACTTGCGGCGGCTGAGCCTGCGCTAGCGCGCGTGTTCCAGCGCCCGTGACTTTGAACAGCAGCTCAATCCAGCCCGCGGTCGCGTCGGCACGCATGATTGAGAGCGGCCGTCGCATCGGTAGATCATCGATGCAGCGCAGGTGCACGAAGCTGCCCGCAGTCGCACGCGCAGCGCAGCGCGGGGAGCGCAGCCGCAGGATGTGCAGATCGCCCGCGAACTGCGTATGGGCCACAACGCTCGCGTCCTCCAGCAGGATTGCCCCGCGATGAGGGCGGCCAAGAGCGGTATCGGGCGCGCAGAGCGTCGGCGCGGCAGGCGATGGTGGCGGCGCGCTCATGACGCCGCAGTCCCTGCAACCGCCTCCAGTACCGCCATGCGCACGGCGACGCCGTTACTGACCTGTTCGCGAATAACCGATTGCGGACCGTCGGCGACCTCTGAGGCGATCTCGATGCCGCGGTTCATCGGCTGCGGGTGCATCACGATGGCATCGGGGTGCGCGCGCGACAGGCGCGCGGCCGTGAGCCCGTAGCGCGCAAAGTATTGTTCCCCGTCGGGAATCTCGCTGGCGGCAAGGCGCTCCTTCTGGATGCGCAGAATCATCACCACATCGGCGCCCTGCAGACCGTCCTCGAGGCTCTCGAAGCGCTCGCAGCCCGCGAATTCATGCGGCGCGGGCATCAGCGCCGGTGGGCCGACGAGCCGCAGGGCGCGCGCGCCAAGCGCATAAAAGGCCTGGTAGGCGGAGCGCGCCACGCGCGAATGGCGGATGTCCCCGACGATGGCGATGGTTTGCGCGGCGATGCTGCCCTTGTGCTGGCGCACGGTGAGCGCATCGAGCAGTCCCTGCGTCGGATGCGACAGATGGGCTTCACCAGCAGACAGCACGCTGACCTTGGGCCCGACATGGGCGGCGACTTGCGCCAGTACGCCGGGCTCGGCCTCCCGGATCACGAACACCACGAAATGCAGCGCCTCGAGCGTGTAGATGGTGTCGAGCATGCTCTCGCCCTTGGCGCGCGAGGACAGCTGCAGCTCGATGTTCACCACGTCGGCGCCGAGCCGCCTGCCAGCCAGCTCGAAGGATACGCGCGTGCGCGTAGATGGCTCGGTAAACAGGTTCGCGATCGTGACGCCCCGCAGCCGCTCGGCGCGCGACGCAGGCAGGTCAAGGCTGCGAGCGTAGTGCTGCGCGCGTGCGAGCAAGGCCTCGATCTCGTCGGCTCTCAGACCATCGAGCGTAATCAGGTGCCGCAACGTGCCATCGGCTCGCCGCTGATCAACCGTCCCGCTCGCTGCCATCGCGCACCTGCTGCCTGTTGAGCCACCGCTCCAGAATGATAGCGGCTGCGGCGCTGTCGATGTCGCCGCGTTGCACGCGCCGTCGGCGCTGGCCGCTTGAGCGCTGGCCTTTGAGCTGCTCGAGCGCCTCCAGGGATGAGGCGTATTCGTCGGTCCGACGCACCGGCAGGCGCGAGCGTTTGCCAAGTGCGAGCGCAAAGCGATCCGCTGCGGCGCTCAGGCTGCCTGCAGTGCCATCGGCATTAAGGGGATTGCCCACGACGAGCAGATCGGGTCGGAAGGTCTGGATCGTGCGATCGATCAGGCTCCAGTCGACGGCGCCCTGATGGACGCGCACGGCCCCCTGTGGCGCGGCGGTACGACTCACG
>JBEKWD010000479.1:0-2612 GCA_049513435.1 Steroidobacteraceae bacterium
CAATTTCTTGACCTGGATGGTGAGCCCGCCAGGAAGGCACTGCTGGCACAGCAGGTGGACGCCATATTCCTCACCGGCGACTCGGCCTCTACGCAGACCATACTCGAAATGCTCCATCAGCCCGGGATCCGACTGTTCGATTTTCCCCAAGCCGATGCCTACGTTCGCCGCTTTCGTTACCTGAACAAACTCGAAATACCGCCGGGCGCGTTTGATCTGGGCGAGAATCTTCCGTCGGAGCAGCTCAATCTATTGGCACCCACGGTTGAGCTGCTGGCGCACTCCGGTCTTCATCCAGCGCTGTCCGATTTATTGCTCGAAACGGCGATGCAAGTGCATGGCGGCGCCACACTGCTGCAGGCCGCGGGGCAATTCCCGAGTCCCGCGACCAACGATTTTCCGATCAGTACCGATGCCGCGCGGTTTTATAAATCTGGCAAAAGCTTTGCTTATCGTTACTTGCCATTTTGGCTTGCGAGCTTGCTCGATCGTATCGTCGTCGTCTTCTTGCCGGTCTTCCTTGTGGTGATACCCATACTTCGCTACCTGCCTGCCTTATACAACTGGCGTATCAAGAGGCGAATTCACCATTACTACGGACAGCTCATGGCACTCGAGCGCCAGTCTGTCGGCGCACCGACTGCGGAACAGCGGGCCCAGATCCTCGAACGGCTGACGCGGATTGAAAAATCAGTCATTGCGTTAAAAATCCCGGGCTCGCACGCGGATGAGCTCTACATACTGCGCGAACACATGCAATTCGTGCGCGAGAACCTCAGTCGACATGAATCTGAAACGCGCGCCGTGGTCGACAATGTATGAGCAGCGCTCGGGTGAAAGGTGCTGACGGGCTAGCGATGCTTTTCGCTCGCCTGCTGCGCCCGAGCTGCACCGATCGCGGTTTTGACATGCTGGCGCTCTTCGGGTGGCGGCAACATGGCCTTCATGCCCAGCGACTGAAGCCACAGCTCCCTGCACCAACCCTTGGCGTGATAAAGATGTTCGTCTTCTTCGTCCTCGACCTCGGCCGCAGGGCCTTCCAGTATATGCTTATAGTCGCCGGTAGCGTGTTCGGCACATTTTGAAATCAATTCCCAGTCAAGATGATCCTTGGTTTCCGCCAGAACGACGCATTCGCAGGCGACGATTTGGGCGGCCTCGGGCTCTCCGGCTTTGAGCGCAGATTGCATGGCGTGCACCAGCGCGAGGCCCATCGATCTCACGATTGAGCGTCCTGCACTGTCTTGCTCGGGATCTATTTTAAGCTTGGCGCAAATGTCGAGTAGGATTCGACCGTGATTGCGAGTCTGGTTCAGATATTTTTCGAATTCTTTCTTGAGTTCGTGATTGTTGACGCACTTCAATGCCGTCTCGTAGACATGGACGCCGCCCCGTTCGTGCTCCAGGGACTGCAAAAGTAGCTCTGTAACCTGATCCCGGTTCATGTTCCGTTCCCCTCGATTGTCAGCTGATTGCGACGCACAGATCCTGGAGCGAATGTTGCGGCTTCATCCACATGCATGCAGTCGTCCCCATGCCTGCGGTGGCGTCAGACGGGCGGCCGCATAATGCGATTGCTGGCATAAGAGGGATCCGACGGCGGCTGCTGACGCAGCGGACGGTATTCATGAGCAAGTCAGCCACGGTGCTGATCGCACTTCTGGGATTGGCGATCGCCACAGCGGCGGTGATCTGGCTGGGCGCGCGTCACATTGCCGACGCCATTGCCCATATCGGCTGGATCGGGTTGGCCTATGTCGT
The DNA here is from genome assembly GCA_049513435.1 of Steroidobacteraceae bacterium. Classification (GTDB taxonomy): domain Bacteria; phylum Pseudomonadota; class Gammaproteobacteria; order Steroidobacterales; family Steroidobacteraceae; genus FEN-1191. Next base: position 1,762 of record JBEKWD010000479.1, read on the forward strand.
GGCATGGCAGCTGGCCGTGTACGTAGGGCTGGGTCTGGCGTGGGCGATTGTCTGTCCGGGTGTTTCCGCCTGGAAACTTATCTGGGCAAGACTGGTGCGCGAAGGCGGTCAGACCTGTCTGCCATTCTCCGAAATTGGTGGGCTGATCTTCGGTTCACGCGCTCTGATGCTCTGTGGTGTGGATCTTGCTCTGGCCGCTTCCTCCAGCATCGTCGATGTCGCCACCGAGGGAATTTCGCTTGCGCCATTTATGCTTTTTGGACTTCTGACAATGCTGCTAGCCCGTCCGCATGCCGCGCTGATTCTGCCCGCGAGCGCAGGGCTTGGGCTACTTCTACTCGGGGGTGTTTCAGCCTATTTGTTGCGCCGTCGGCTGTCGGATCTGCTGCGCATCGGTACCGAGTGGCTGCTGAAGAAGTGGGTGCAAGACGCGCCGCAGAAATCGGAGGACATGGAGCGGTTGTTGCGAGTACTGTTTGGCCGACACGGGCGCATAGTCGATGCATCGATGCTTCATCTGCTGTGCTGGGCCGGGGGCGGCGTCAATATCTGGATCGTCTATCATCTGCTTGGGGCCAAGCCCAGTCTCGCCGACGCGCTGGCGATTGAGAGCATTCTGAGCGCAGTCCTGGGCGTTGGCTTTTTGGTGCCGGCGGGAGTCGGGGTCCAGGAGCTCGGTTATGTGGGCATAGGGCAGCTATTCGGTATTCCGCCGTACCTCTCGTTAGCTCTGTCGCTAATCCGTCGCGCCCGTGACATTCTGATTGGAGCTCCGGCGCTGCTGGTCTGGCAGGGGCTGGAAGCGCGCGAGGTGCACGCGACTCGACGCTGAGGGCGAGAGGCTCGAGAAC
>JBEKWD010000480.1:0-2609 GCA_049513435.1 Steroidobacteraceae bacterium
GTTAACGACCGTCCAGCCGCGGCTCTGGAGGCGCTCCTTGACATAATCGATGATCTGCACGGCGCGGTCTATGTGCGCGCCGAAGCCTTCCCATCCGGCAGCGCCGAGCGCCAGAAACAAGCGCAACCCCATGAAGCGCCGCGACCACTGGACACTATTGAGGTAGGGATCCAGCTCGGACGCATTGGAGGGCATGAATTCCGTCGCCACATGAAAGGCCTCATTCAGGACCGCCGGATAACGCGTAATGAACATGCCGCAGCCCATGGTCGTCGCCAACCATTTGTGCGCATCAATGGTCAGCGAATCGGCGAGTTCCACTCCTGCGAGCAGGCCGCGTGCTCGCTCGGAACTCAGCGCCGCCCCGCCCCAGGCGGCATCGACGTGATACCAGATGCCGTGCTCGCGGGCGACATGGGCGCAGCGCGCGAGCGGATCGATCATTCCGCCTGCGGTCGTGCCTGCAGTTGCCGAGATCAAGACTGGCACTGTGCCACGCTCCAGGTCGGCAGCCACCGCCTTAGCTAGCGCGTTGCTATCCATCCGACCTGTGCCGTCCGTGGCTATCAGGCGCAGGCCCGAGCGGCCGATGCCAGCCTGATGCACGATCTTGAACCATGCCGGGTGGCATCCCCGCGAGGTATACATGGCGAGTGGGCCCGCAAATGCTTGCACGCCGTCTGTGGCGAAGCGCGGCTCCGCATGCGTGAGCGCGCACACCAAAGCGGTGAAGTTTGCCTCCGAGCCACCGGTCGCAAAGTGCCCTGAAGCTTCGGCTGGTAGGCCCGCGCGCGCGGCAATCGCACGAATCACATGGGCTTCAATTTCAACGGGTGCCGGAGACGAGCCGGAACTCGCCAGTTGCGGATTGAAAGCACCAGCAATGCGGTCTGCACATTGGGAGGCAAAGGTCGGCGCGGGATTGAACAGACCGAAATAACGCGGGTGCGTCATTTGCACGATACCCTGCTCGAGCTGACGCACGGTCCATGCGAGCAATGGCTCGATGGGCCGCGGCGTCAGAAAATCAAAGGCCGCCAGCTCCTGACGAAATGCCACCATATCCAGCGTCGGCACGACTGATCCGTGCGCGATGCGCTCATTGGCGCTCGCTAGTTCCCGCGTCATCCAATCGTCCAGTCGCTCCCGGATCTCGCGGCTGGGAAACAAGGCTGGCACGGGGGCCGGCACGCCGTCAGGCAAGCTCATGCGAGTCGGGCCTCAAGTGCCAATAGCGACGGCGAGCGCCTGATCGATATCGGCGATGATATCATCGATGTGCTCGATACCGACGCTCAAGCGTATGGTTTCCGGTCCGATGCCCGCCAGGCGCTGCTCCTCGGGCGACATCTGCCGATGCGTGGTCGATGCCGGATGACAGGCCAGGGACTTTGCATCGCCCAGATTCACGAGCCGCTTGAAGAGTTGCAATGCATCGTAGAATCGCGCCCCGGCATCGACGCCGCCACGAATAGCAAAGGTCAGAAGCGAGCAGGCGCGGCCGCCCAGATACTTCTTCACCAACGGGTAATAAGGACTGTCCGGGAAGCCCGCGTAGCTCACGGACGCCACGCGGGGATCCTTACGCAGGAATTCGGCCACGCACCGTGCATTCTCGACGTGGCGCTCGACGCGCAAGGCTAATGTCTCGATGCCCTGCAATAGCAGGAAGGCGCTGAGCGGCGACAAGACCGACCCCATGGTCCGCTGATAGACGCTGCGAGTGCGGCCGAGAAAGGCCTTGGCTCCATAGTGCTCGGTGTAGACGAGCCCATGATAGGACTCATCGGGTTGCGTCAACATCGGATAGCGCTCGGCATGCCTTTCCCAGGGAAATTTGCCGCTGTCCACAATGATGCCGCCCATGGTGGTGCCGTGCCCTCCCATAAATTTCGTCAGCGAGTGCAGTACAATGTCGGCACCGTAATCGATCGGACGAATGAGGATGGGCGTGGGAACAGTGTTGTCGACGATCAAGGGCACGCCCGCCCGATGCGCCACGGCCGCGATGGCCTCCAGATCGCAGACATTGCCGGCCGGATTGCCCACCGTTTCGCAGAACACCGCCCGGGTATTCTCATCGATGAGCTCACCCAAGGCGGAGGCTTGATCCGACTTGGCAAAGCGGCAATGAATGCCAAATTGCGGTAAGACGTGCGCGAACAACGTATGCGTCGTGCCGTAGAGCTGCGGCACGGAGACAATATTTCGGCCCGCCTGCAACACCGTGAGCACCGCGTAGTGCAGCGCCGCCTGCCCGGAGCTCACCGACAGTGCATCGATGCCACCCTCGAGCTGCGCGACCCTTTGCTCAAGCACCGCGTTGGTGGGATTGGCGATCCGGCTGTACCGATAGCCCTCGACCTCCAGGTTGAAGAGCGCCGCACCGTGCGCGGCGCTATCGAACGAATACGCCACTGTCTGGTAGATGGGCACCGCGACCGCATGCGTGCTCGGGTCGGCGTCAAAGCCCGCGTGCAGGGCAATCGTCTCTGGTCGCATGATGAGGCCTCACAGCTCGAGCAGATTCAAACGATCAAAGCAGCCTGGGGTACCAAAGTCCGTGAACTGATCGAACCCTACCGGATTATGGCAACTCGTCGGCGCTA
>JBEKWD010000481.1:0-2606 GCA_049513435.1 Steroidobacteraceae bacterium
ACGGCGGTTTCCAGCTGGCGGCCGGTCTCTTCCTCGCTGAAATGCTCTTCCAGCATGTCGCGGAAGAACTCGTCCGGCATGGAGTGGTCGCTCTTCGATTCCAGCGAGCGCACAATCTGGCGGATCAGCGGGATGCGTTCGGCCGCGGACTTGCGGAAAAGTTCTTTGCGGTGCAGAATATCGGCCTCGGCGAAGGCGCGGCCCTCCGGAGTCAGCTCGGCATCGCCTTCTTTGACGGTGATGTATCCCAAGAGAGAGGCGGATTCCACAATCGGCAGCAGATCGTCGATCTCGAAGGCGAGCTCATCGGCAAGATGGTAGATATCGTCGCGCCCGTTGCGGTCGAGCAGCAGTTCCACCAAACCGGCGACGCCGCCGGGGCGCGCGTGCGGCAGCATGGGATACGCCTGTTTGGCGGCCTCGCCGGAGGCAGCCACAGCGGGTTGCCCCGGTTCGGGTGCGGGCGGCGCATCCGGCTGCGTGAGTACGCGATAGATGTAATCGACAATCTCAAGGAAGCGCGGGTTCTTGCGGTCGCGCGGGCGCGGAATGGCGACCCGGAAATCGGTGCGGATGCGGCCGGGGTTTTTGCCCAGCACAACCACGCGGTCTGCCAGCGAGACGGCTTCTTCGATGTTGTGAGTGACGATGAAGACTGCGCGGGTGGGCATTTTCTTGCCCTCCCACAGCTCCAGAAGCTCGGCGCGCAGGTTCTCGGCCGTGAGCACGTCGAGCGCGGAGAACGGCTCGTCCATGAAGAGCACTTCGGGCTCTACCACCAGCGCGCGGGCGAAACCGACGCGCTGCTTCATGCCGCCGGAAAGCTCCTTGGGGAAAGCGGTTTCAAAGCCATCGAGGCCGACTGAATCGATGGTGCGGAGGCTGCGCTTCATGCGCTCGTGCGGCGGCGTTCCGATGGCTCTGAGCGGCGCCTGGACGTTATCGAGGACGGTCAGCCAGGGGAAAAGCGCAAAGCTTTGAAACACGATGGAGACGTTAGGGCACGTCCCAGCGAGCGGCTCTCCGTGCCACAACACCTGGCCGGCGGAGGGCTTCGAGAGGCCGGTGAGAATGCGCAGCAGGGTGGATTTGCCCGATCCGGACGGACCCAGCAGCGCGAGGATCTCGCCGGGATAAACGGCGAGATCGGTGGGCGCGATCACCTGGATGCGCGGTTCGCCGGGCTGCCCATAGATCTTTTCGACCTGCCTGGCTTCGATGATGGCCGCTTCGTCGATGTGCGCTCCTGTGGGGTAGGTTGAGAACCTGATGTCACTTACTTTGCGGGGAAGCTAGCATTTTGCGCAAGGCTGTGGGGCGGCCCCCCCCGGTCCGCGCGGGTCCCCCTGGACCCGCTCTTCGGCCAGCCGAATCGCCCTGATGTGATGCCTGAGAGGCCGACCAGGGGGTCCGCCCCACAATTAATGCCGACCATCCGATTGTGGGCAAAGTAAGTGACATTGGGTTCACAACCCTGCCCCACAATATCATCCGATGAGGTTAAAAAGCCAGAACAGGCTGGCCGCGAGAATGATGGAAGCCGGCAGCGTGAGCACCCAGGCCATCGCCAGATTGCGCACCGTGCTCCACTGGATCCCGGAATGGTTGGCCGCCATGGTACCGGCAACACCCGAGGAAAGAACGTGGGTGGTGCTGACTGGCATGCCCAAATTGTCGCCTGCCCAGATGGTCACCATGGCCGTGATTTCGGCCGCCGCGCCCTGCGCGTAGGTCAAATGCGTTTTGCCGATCTTCTCGCCGACGGTGACCACGATGCGCTTCCAGCCGATCATGGTTCCGAGCCCGAGAGCCAGGGCGACGGCCACCTTGACCCAAGGCGGGATGAACTTGGTGATGTTGTCGATGTGCTTCTTGTAATTGTCGAGCACTACCCAATCGGCGGCGGCTATAGGCGGATTATTGTACTTCTTCATCAGCCGCAGACCCTCGCTCACCAGGTACATATTGTTGCGGAAGTTGGGAATGTCCTTCGGCGGGACGGCCTTCAACAGGCGGTAAGTTTCAGCCTCGTTAGCCAGATCGTTGACGATCCGCTGGATGCCGACCATCGCGGCCGGAGTGAACTCGCGAGTCCGGATGTAATCGGTGATGGCGGCGCGAGCGTCGCCTGCGACGGCCGGCGTGGAAACGTATTTCTGCAGGACGTCGCTGGTCTGGCGCGACACGGCGACGTAGTCCGCGGTCTGTGAGCTGGTGACGGCATGGTTGAGCGCGTAGGCCGTGGGCACGGTACCGATGAGAATGAGCATGATCAATCCCATGCCCTTCTGGCCATCGTTGGAACCGTGCGAAAAGCTGACGCCCGTGCAGGTGAGGATCAGCAGGCAGCGGATCCAGAACGGAGGCGGCGCCTCGCCTACGGGCGCTTCGTAGAGCTCGCGATTCTTGATGAACGTGCGCATCACTATGAGCAGCAGCCCGGCGCAGACGAACCCGACGATCGGCGAGACAAGCAGGATGCGCCCAACGCCCGCCGCCTGGGCCCAATCGACGCCGCTGGTGCCGCTGCCCACGTGCATCAACTGGTTGGCGATGCCCACGCCGATGATGGAGCCGACCATGGTATGCGTGCTGGATGACGGTAG
>JBEKWD010000482.1:0-4267 GCA_049513435.1 Steroidobacteraceae bacterium
GGCGGCGGCAATAACCTCGTAGTAGGTGACCGCACGCTGGCGCAACTCAGTACTACCCGTGGTTGCTCGGCCGCCGCCGTCGCGCTGGCCTGGGTCATTCGCAGCGGGACCGTTATAGCAATTCCCGAATCCGGGTCTCCAGCGCACGTCAAGGAAAACGCTGTGGCGCTTTCGATAGCCCTCACGCCGCGGGACCTTCAGACTTTGGATGCAGCGTTTCCCGGACCATTCGGCGCAACCTAGCGTGAAGCGGGTTGCTTACGCCAATCATCGACGCATCCCGGCCGTCCTTGCGCCTGCCAATTTCTGGTAACGCCAAAAGCGGTCTTACGCGGAACCAATATGCCTGCCCGAAAGCCGACGCATGCTGCCGAACCTGGGTGTACCCTACACACGTCGTCCGTAATGGGGTGGTGGCATGTCGAACTGGAAACGTCGTGCCCTAAAGTGTCTCGGGCTAGCTGCGCTGGTATACGTCATGTCGCTTCCGGAGTTTGGCGCAAGGGGCGCCGTAGGGGCGCTGTTGTTATTCGCAACGTCCGGATTCTGTTTCCTACTTAAAACCTCGTAAGCAGCTTTCTCCGCATGCCCAGTCTGAGGCATCGGAACCGGCTCCTCGGCATGGATTCCCTCTCAATGCTTTGCCGCAAAGTTGCCGGTCGCCACCGGCTGCAAGGGATCCAAGAGCGGGCATAGCCGCGTCACCGGCTCCAGTCGGCAAAAAGCAGGCACTGCGACAACCTAACGACTTACTCCAAAGCAGCCGTTCCATCCGCTGGCGCTCGACCGCTTTTGCTATGCTCGGCGGTGTTGGCGACCGTAACCGGGTCGCGATTCGCAGGAAGAATTAATTGGGAGAAGACGGCCGTACTAGCGCGACAACTCAAGGCCTATTGCCCGACAACGCAGGCGGAGCGAACGCCGTGCCGACAGCGCACGAATCCAATGCGAGCCCAGCGGCCGCATTAGCAACCAATCAGGAAGACGCAGTACCTATGCTCGACGTCCATGCACCCCACGACGCCGTGCGCACATGGAAGGATTTTTCCATCCATATTGCGGCCATCGCAGTCGGCCTGCTCATCGCAATTGGGCTCGAACAGACCGTCGAGTTCTTCCATCATCGTCACGAAGTCGCCGAAACTCGCGCGGCGTTGCACGAGGAAATGCAGAAAAATATCGCGCTGTTCCATCAGAACGTTGAGCAGCACATCATGACCATGGCGTACCTGCATAACAACTTGCGCATCTTCGAGTATCTGCACGATCATCCAGGAACACCGCAGGATAAACTCCCTGGAATCCTTTACTGGCCTCTTTTCACGAAGCCGCCGCAGAAATCGGCTTGGTCTACTGCAGAGCGTACCGACGTTCTCGCGCTCATGCCACGCACCGAAGTCAGAGAGACTACCGATAGCTATGTAAAGCTCGATTATGCGTGGGAGGCATACCAGCCAGTCATCGCCTCGTTCGTGCAATGCACGGCTTACTATGCACAGACGCCAGACGTTTCAACGATGCCGCCTGCCAGCGTCGCAGGCGAAATTGAAATCATCAAGCAAACCATAGCGCGCGAAGCGGTGTATGGCGCCACGCTTTCCGCTTTGGGGCGCCAACCGGACTTCGGACCCGTTCCCGCCTGGTGGCAAATGCTGCCTTATTGGACCATGCAGGACTACTACGGATGGATCCGGAGCTAAACATGCCGTCGCAATTGGATATCGATCACGCGCGGGCCTTCGCGGGATTACCTCCGGAGACCGGCAACGCCTCTTTTGAGGACTTCACAGCGCCTTCTCGATACGGGACTGCGCCGACGCCGTAGTTGTGTCGCAGCCTGCGACTAGTCAGCGCTCAACGCTGGTGGCGACCAGCGCCGCTTGGTAGGGCAACCCGTATCGCGCGGAGCGTAGGAATCGTCGGATGAATCAGGGGCGAGTCTCCGAAAAGCGGCCACTCGTGATCGTCAGCGATCAAACTAATCGGATTGGTCGCACTCATCTTGGTGTTCACGATACCCATATGGGCGGTCATTACTCCCTATTTGACAGAGAGTTTCCGAACTGAAATTCGCTCGAGCGGGTACGGCGTCAGCTACAGCTTGGCGACAATCCTGCCCGGGCTATACTCTTTTTACATGCTGAGCCTAGCCAAATTAATGCCTTATGAGTTCAGTCCGATCGTGCTTCTCGCCCTTGGGGGGACTTATGCTCGGTCTCGGCGCCCTCGCTAGGCCCGAAACGAAGCATGTGAACTTCAACCGGTAGGCTCTTGCCGAAGTAACCTCATAAGGCGTGGGATTGCCAGTACATCCCGCTAGAATGCGACGAGGCGCTCAACTACGCGCCAAGCAAAGAGCAGCCCAGGGAGGCGCGCGAGGTGGCAGCGAAGCAAAAGTCTTGATTGAACGTCCCGATAGCGCCCATCCGCGACCGGCAACTGCGGGGTCAAGAGCCGTGATAGCCGATACAGCTCCAGGGACCCTGTTCCTGTGAGTCGGTAGCTACGGCGCTACGATAAAGTGCAGCCACCCTGGCAGAGAAATCACGATGCAAATTCTCGACGACGCCGCCCAACGCGCTATCGCCTATCTCAATTCGTTGAAGAATCGCCCAGTAAGTCCGCGCCGCGATGCCATTGAGCGGCTGGACATCTTGAATACACCGGCGCCGCAAAAGCCGACCGCAGCAAGCGAAGTCTTAGCGCGGCTCGATGAATTTGTTTCGCCGGCCACGATGGCGATGGCCGGTCCGAGATTTTTTGGATTCGTAATCGGCGGATCGTTGCCGGTGACGCTCGCCGCCAACTGGCTAGCTGCAGCGTGGGATCAGAATGCCGGCTATGACGCACCGACTCCAGGTGTTGCACGCTTGGAGGAAATTGCGCAGCGGTGGTTGCTTGAGTTGCTCGATTTGCCGAGGCAATGCGCGATTGGATTTGTCACAGGCGCAACGGTTGCAAACTTCACGGCGCTCGCCGCCGCTCGGAACGCAGTGCTCAAACGCTGCGGGTGGTCGGTCGAAGCGGACGGATTGTTTGGCGCACCGCCGATTCAAGTCGTCGTAGGCGAGGAATGTCATCCGACATTGCTAAAGTCGCTAGGCATGCTCGGTCTAGGGCGTTCGCGATTGACTCGTGTACCGGTTGACTCCCAAGGGCGCATGCGCGCAGAAAAATTACAGCCGCTGTCCTCTCCGACAATTGTCTGTCTGCAAGCTGGCAATGTGAACAGCGGGGCCTTCGATCCATTTGACGAACTATGCCCGATCGCGCGCGACGCAGGAGCATGGATTCACATTGACGGCGCATTCGGACTTTGGGCAAAAGCCACACCTTCACTGTCGCACCTGACGCACGGAATGGATCTCGCCGACTCGTGGGCCACCGATGCACATAAATGGCTGAACGTGCCGTACGACAGCGGCATTGCATTTGTGCGCGACGCGGATGCACTGCGTTCCTCCATGGCTATCACAGCGGAATATTTGCCGCCGCAAGGCACGCGCCGAAATCCGTGCGATTATACGCCCGAACTTTCTCGCCGCGCGCGCGGCGTGGAAATCTGGTCTGCGTTGCTCCATCTGGGTCGCGACGGATTGGCGGCAATGATTGAGCGCAACTGCGCGCAAGCGCGAAGATTCGCCGAACGATTGGCGGTTGCGGGCTACGACGTGCTCAATGAAGTAGTACTGAATCAAGTGGTCGTACGCTTCGGTGACGCCGAGCGCACCAAAAGAGTGATTGAAGCCATTCAACAGGACGGCACTTGTTGGGCCGGAGTTACCCTATGGCGAGGACATACTGCCATGCGCATCAGCGTTTGTTCGTGGGCCACAACCGAGGCCGATGTCGAGCGCAGCGTTGACGCCATGATTCGTTGCGCGCGCGAATGCAGTTAGGCGTCAGTCTGGATGAACCTCGAGCGCAAAGCGGCCGTTCGAGTGGCTCCTAACTGGGAAGGTGGAAATAGAGGCTCACCATGGGAGTCAGGAGCGGGTCTAGCCGTGCCACCGGCTCAAGTCGGCCCAATAGCAGGCATCGCTGCTGCTGAAAACCGCAACGCAAACTGCCGTTCAAGCTGTAGAAGAGCGCTCTACGTTGATAGCGCCCGCGACATCCGTGATCATGGAGGCATAGCGATCGCAGGGAGGTGAACTAATGGAAATCGAAGGTTCTGACGCCGCCCTACCACATCCGGTGCCTGACTCGGCCATCGATCCGGTCGGCGCGGCAACTATCATTCAGGAGTGATTAACAAAGAAAATAG
>JBEKWD010000483.1:0-2598 GCA_049513435.1 Steroidobacteraceae bacterium
CCGGTGATCACGGTGGGCCATATCGCTGGCGAGTCTGAACCGATTGTTGACTGGAGCGGCCGACTGGACAGTTCCATATTGATGGTCGGCGCAAATAATCAGCCCAATGCAGCCGGGCTGCGCTATGTGATGCAGGAGGTGCTGCCACTGGTACACCTGCGGCACCCCAAAGCGCGCGTGCTGTTGGCAGGAAGCGTCTGCGAGGCGGTCCCGGACTCGCCTCACCTTGATAAACTGGGCTATGTCAAAGACGTCGCCGATGTCTATGCGAAGGCATGGCTCACCCTCAATCCAGTCCAATCCGGATCCGGGCAAAGCATCAAAGCGGTTGAGGCACTAAGTTACTCGATTCCGCTGGTCACCACGGTAACCGGGGCCAGAGGTCTGCCTGATTCCGAGGAAACCGTGTTTCTCAGGGTGCAGGACGCCGATGCTAGCGCCATGGCGGATGCGTTAGTCCGGCTACTCGGCAGCGCTGCTGAGCGAACCGCACTATCGCGTTCCGCTGCTCCTTACATCCGTCACTACAACAAGAGCGTACTTGCAAGCCTGGTAAGCGCCCTGGCGCAACCGGCGAGCCAGCGACAGTAAAAAGTGCCCGCGGCCGACTGCACAGTGGACAAGATTTCGGGGATCGAATTTGCCCCCCGCCTGTAGGCGGGCGGGCCGCGCCGCCGATCAGCCAGATGCGGGCCGTCAGCGCGTCACGCGCACAGGACAGCCGCCTGCAGCTAACAAAGTTTACTCGCCTGAGGTCGACCACTCGGGTTAATCTCCACGCCCTCGAGGCCCACAGCCGCTCGGCGGCCGGCGACAGTAGCAAAGAGGTCGCGCATGCCTGGTTCTCCGCGAGATGAACGTCATCAAGATCATGATCATGGCCATAGTCATAGCCACGAGCATGAGCATGAGCATGATGAAGATCATGGTCACGACGATCACCCATCGCACCAACACGCTGCGCATCATGGCCACAGTCATGGGCATAGCCACGCGCGCGGCGCAGTGGTCAGTGGTCATGCGTTTGCTCTCGGCGCCACGATCAATCTTGGATTCCTGATCGCCGAAATCATCCTGGGTCTGCGCGCCAATTCACTCGCGCTGCTGGCCGATGCCGGGCACAACTTTGTCGACGTCATTGGCCTGTTTATGGCGTGGGCCGCGGTCAAACTCGCCAGTCAGGCACCCACGGCGCGGTTCACCTACGGTCTGCGCGGCGGCACCATACTTGCCTCGTTATCGAACAGCGTGTTGCTGCTACTAGCCACCGGCGCGATTACCTGGGAAGCGATAGAGCGCATGGGCAATGCCCCAGCGGTCAAGGGTGCACTGGTGCTGTGGGTTGCTCTGGCAGGGATAGCCGTGAACGGCGGCTCCGCGCTGCTGTTTCTGCGTGGCCGTCACGGGGACCTGAATTCCCGGGCCGCCTTCATCCACTTGCTTGGAGATGCCGGAATTGCGCTGGCCGTTATGCTTTCCGGACTGGTCGTTGTGAAAACAGGAATCCTATGGATTGACCCGTTGGCCGCGCTGCTAGTATCTGCAGTCATCGTCTATGGCGCCTGGTCCGTATTGCGGGAGTCGGCAGAAATGGCGCTGCATGCCGTGCCGCGTGGCATAGAAACCGCAAACGTTCGTGCTTGGCTCGGGCGCCAGCGCGGTGTTGGCGAGGTGCATGATCTGCATATCTGGGCGATGAGCACGACCGAAACGGCGTTGACGGCGCACCTCGTGATCCCAAGCGGGCACCCGGGCGACGACTACCTGCAGGAGCTGTGCCGGAAACTAAAGCAGGAATTTGATATTGGCCACGTTACGCTGCAGACCGAGACAGGCTCGGGCACCACACCATGCGTGCTGGCACCCGAACACATCGTGTAGTCTGCGCGCCCGATCTGCTGCGCCGCGGCCAGAGGTGGCGGCCTCAGCACGTAGGAACCGAGCATGAGCTGTGCTAGCTTAGCGAATCGCAACGCCGTGTCTTAGCGCCATGAGTGTCCTCACTACTATTGATACCAGCAGGTTGGAATCGCAGGCCGATCCCGCCATCGCTGAAGCCCTCGAAACCAACCACATTGTATTTTTTCCGAGTTGTCCGATCCGGCTGCCCGACGCAGCGACGCTCAATTACTTGCGCAGCGAGCTGCCCTCGCGCCTGAAACTGAAGAACATCAGCTACCACCCGGAAGCCGATCGCGTGACGGGGCTCGATGCTGACCCAGACACCACAGCACGCGTTACGGGCATTCTCAAAGACCATCTTGCCGACGTCAGCAGTTTTCTACACCGTCACGTGGGACATCTGACCGAGAATTGGACCATCGGCACGTGTAGCCTGCGTCCGATCCAGGAGCGCGGCCGTAACCTCAAGCCGCATGCAAGCAACGAACTTGTGCACCTCGATGCCGGCGCCTACGGCGCGACGGATGGCGACCGGATTCTGCGTTTCTTCGTGAACTTTAATGATCAGGAAGACCGCGTCTGGGCAACCAAGGGTCCGGTGCAGGATATCGTGAGCCGCTTTGGGCGCGAGGCCGGGCTGGTCGACACCGAAGGCCGACTTGCGGTGAAGCTCATCAAGGCCGCCCCGGACAAGGC
>JBEKWD010000484.1:0-2585 GCA_049513435.1 Steroidobacteraceae bacterium
GGTAGGCGATCGTGCCGCAGTCGCGCAGCTGCCAGGCCAAATCGGCGCCAGCCCGCAGATGTGGCCGGATAGGCTCAAGTCCAGCATCCGACACGGCGCTGATCGTCAAACCTGACTCGCAGGTGTCGGCGAATGAAAAGCCCCCGGCGATGTTGTAGGCCCAGACGGCTGGCTCGGAGGCTTCAATCGACTCAGCCATTCGAGTCAGCGACAGCATCGGATCGGATTGCGTGCCCGTGCCCGGCGGACTCAACAGAATCGGAATGCGGCACCAGTGCATGCGTGGATTGCGGCCACTGCGCAGGGCGCGCTCGAGCAGCCGGGCTGCGCGCACGGCAGCGAGTCTGGCGTCGGTATGCGGGTTCTTGCGATAAGTGACCAGCCCGTTTGCCAGCGCGCACATGCGCGAGCTGACGTTGGCATGCAGATCGAGCACACCGAAGATCGGCACGCTCGCCGCCCCGGGCAGCGAGCGCAGACGCGCCAGGAACTCCCCTTCCGCATCGTCCAGGGATTGCGTGGCCATCGCCCCGTGCAACACCAGAAACACGCCATCCACGCCCGCCCGCAGCGCGGGCGCCGCCCTCACAGCAAATTCACTCCAAAATTGCTCGAAGACCGAATCAGCAACGGTTCCGCCAGCCATGCCCATAGCGCTGATCGTGGGCAGGATTTCCCACCCACACTGCCTGGCCACCTCCAGAAATCCGTCGGTGGGCGACGCATCACCTTCCTTGCGCAGTATTTCATCACCGCGCGCGACATCCATATCCGCCCAGCTGGTGACTTCTGGCAGAAAAGTGTGCGTCTCGTGAAACAGCGCGGCCAGCACAATGCGTGGCTTCATCGCCTGGCTATCTCGCTGGCCCGCACGAGGGCGCCTGTTAACGCGCGCACCTGACGCGCTTTGACAGTGCAGTTATGCGCTATGACTGGTGTCAGGGACTCTTCGCCGCCTTCTTACCGCCAGTCTTCTTGGCAAAGACAATTTCGATTTCTACCATGGCCCCGGATGCCAGCCCCGCCACCTGTATCGTCGAGCGTGCCGGCAGATTGGGCTGATGCGCCGCGGCACCAAAGTATTGCGTGTAGCCCGCCATGAAACCGTCGAAGTCCATCTTTCCACCTTTTGCCGGATCGCCCACGAGGAAAGCCAGCATCTTCACGGCGTCGCCGAAGGTGAGTCCTTCCTTATCCAGGGACTCCTTTATGGTGGCCAAGGTGCTGAGTGTCTGGGCCTTGGTGTCGCCCCAGTAGGCCGGCGAATCTTTAGGAGCGTTCGCATTCGCCGGGGACGGGCCGGAGCCGCTCTGGAAGATCAAAGTTGTGCCGGGAGGCACCTGTACCGCGTCAGAAATCGGAAACGTGCTGCCGTTTGGCAGCGGATAGCGCACGATGTCAGCGGCTTGCGCGGACATCGCCACCAATAAGAATGCAACGCAACTCAATATCTTCACGTTTTTCTCCTTCGATAATAATTCCAAAGCCCGCTCCCGGCTGCCCGGCCTCAGGCAGCGCCCGAGGCCCAGCACCATACAATAAGCCGCCTCAAAGCCGCCAGTGCGCGTGTAAGATCCGCACAGCTCGACACGGTGAGCCGCGAACAGCCCATGAGCGTTTACGATTATTCAGCCCGCAGCATTGATGGCGACGAACGGCCTCTGTCACAGTACCGCGGCCACCCGCTGTTGATCGTCAACGTCGCGAGCAAATGCGGCTTTACCCCGCAGTACGCCGGGCTCGAGGCGTTGTACCGCAAGTATCACGAGCTTGGTCTGGAGGTGCTGGGATTTCCATGCGACCAGTTTGGCCAGCAGGAACCGGGTGACGAAGCACAGATCAAGGCGTTCTGCTCGCTGACCTATGGGGTCACCTTTCCGATGTTTGCCAAGATCAAAGTCAATGGCGCCGAAACCCACCCGTTGTACCGCTATCTGAAGCAGGCGCGACCCGGTTTCATCGGACTTGAGGCCATCAAGTGGAACTTCACCAAATTCCTGATCGGGAAGGATGGCGAACCCTTGAAGCGTTACGCGCCGGCGGACAAGCCCGAGAGTCTCGAGGCCGACCTGGAGGCCGCGCTGCGCCCGTAGCGGATGTATAGCACTACCATCGCCGGCATTGCCTACGCCTTCACGGAACTGCGGCAGCTGCTGGCCGCAGCCACGTCCGCCCGCTCCGGCGACGTGCTCGCGGGTATCGGAGCGGGTAGCCTGCAGCAACGCGTTGCCGCCCGCTATATCCTGGCTGATCTGCCGCTCACGATTTTCCTGAGTGAGACTGTCGTGCCCTATGAGGCGGACGAAATCACGCGTTTGATCATCGACTCGCACGATCGCGAAGCATTCGCGCCAGTGGCTCACATGACGGTCGGTGAGTGGCGCGAGTGGTTGCTGAGCGACTCGGTCGACGGTTCGGCGCTGACGCAACTCGCGCCTGGATTGACGCCCGAGATGGTCGCCGCGGTATCCAAGCTGATGCGTAATCAGGATCTGATCACAGTGGCACGCAAGTGCCGCGTGATCAGCGCATTTCGCAATACCCTGGGCCTGCCGGGCCGACTGTCGGTGCGGATTCAACCCAAC
>JBEKWD010000485.1:0-2584 GCA_049513435.1 Steroidobacteraceae bacterium
AAGAGGGCTGGTTATTAGGGACGCGCTCAACGCTGCGAGCATTGGGTCACTGCCGTAGTGGAGACGGAGGCCAAACTTCCCCCACATGCCTGGCGCATAGTCGTGCTGCTTTGGTTCACGGTGTTGTCCAACTATCTTGCCCGTGCCTTGTTCACGACCATGCATGGCTCGATCGTTACGGCGATACCCATGTCGGAGGCACAGTTCGGACTGCTGACCTCTTCGCTACTGTTGACCTACGGCGTGGCCAGCCCATTTGCCGGCTTTCTGTCGGATCGATTCAATCGCAGCCGCGTCATCGTGGGCAGCATGCTGCTGTGGTCGATCGCCACCTGGCTCGCATCCTACTGCCGGACATTTCAACAGCTGGTCGTATTGCGCTCGCTGATGGGTCTCGTTGAGGCTTGCTATATGCCGGCCGCGCTCGCGCTGATCTGCGACTATCACCGCGGCCCGACCCGCTCGAGAGCCATAGCGATTCATCATACCGGGTTCGTCGTCGGTCTCGCATTGAGCGGCTTGGGCGGCTGGCTCGCGGAGCGCGAGAGCTGGCATTTCGCCTTCGCCCTTGTCGGCCTGATCGGCATCGCGTACGCGCTGCCACTGGCGCTGCTGCTGCGCGATGCGCCGCGAGCATCCACGGTGGCCACGGCACCAGAGGTCGCCAAGAGCGGGGCGCGCCTGGGCGCAGCGTTGATTGGCCTGCTGGGTCTGGGCTCCTTTGTCCTGATGCTGGTAGCGCACGCGATTTTGAATCTGGCTGACTGGACGGTCATCGGCTGGGCGCCAGTCTTTTTTCAGGAACGCTTTCACGTGACACAGGGCGTC
This sequence comes from Steroidobacteraceae bacterium, assembly GCA_049513435.1. Taxonomy (GTDB): domain Bacteria; phylum Pseudomonadota; class Gammaproteobacteria; order Steroidobacterales; family Steroidobacteraceae; genus FEN-1191. The sequence continues at coordinate 829 of JBEKWD010000485.1, forward strand.
GCGGGCATCTCGGCCACCGGTTATAAGAACCTCGGGTTGATTGCCGGTCTGTTCATCGGGGGCTTCTGGGCCGACCGCTGGAGTCGCACTAACGCCCGGGCCCGCATGTTTGTGCCAGCAATAGGTTTCGTTATTGGTGCCCCTGGCATCCTACTGATGGCTAACAGTAATGTGTTGGGACTGGCAATTCTGGGCCTGGCGATTTATTACCTGTTTGCCTCATTCTACGACTCCAACACCATGCCGGTGCTGTGCGAAGTGGTCGATGCACGTTATCGTGCCACCGCCTACGGGATGCTCAACTGCGTGGGCATGATTTCGGCGGGCCTGGGGATTTACTTTTTTGGCCACTTGCGGGACCTGAAGATCGATCTGCGCATCGTCTTCGACATGGGTGCGGTGCTTTGCGTGATCAGCGCGCTGATCTATTTTCGCCTGAAGGCGAGCCCCGGAGCGCTTAGATCTGATCGAGCGGAAACAGCGGTCGAGTCACCTTCGTGAAAGGCACCCGCAACATGTTGGCACAGGTCGGCCCGGGCGTATCTGCCATGACAATGCGATCGGCCAAGCGCGAAAAAGAATGACGAAATCCGCCCGGGGATTTCACGAACACCAGGCAGGCTGCGCGCGGATCCAGGCCTACGGAGAAATACATCTCGCTATCCCACTCGACGGAAGGCAGTGTGCGCACCAATACTCGCAAGGAGCCGATCGCAAGCACCGCAGAGGGCCCCATCTTCACGTGTAGATCCTGATCGCGCATTTGGTATTCACCGTCCGAAGTGAGCAGCACCTCGACAGCACAGCGGATGGGCTTGCCATCTTTGGTCGAGAAATGATGTCCTAACGAGAGCTTCAGAGCGGCGCCTTTGCCTGCCCGATGCGCCGCGGCTGCAGCCGGCGGATCACACAACGTCAGATACGTCAGGCGCTCAGCTCGATCAATATGGCTGGCGCGCAGCGCGCGCAATACTGCAGCGTTGTCGGCTGCGGATCCGCCCGTGGGCGCATCGCCTGCGTCCCCCACGACGGTGAGTCCGTCGGCGGCGTGGGCGCTGCGGATCGCCTCGTCCAGGGAAACCAGCGCCGGGTCGAAGTCATGACGTCGGCTCCAGGCCATATCAGCCAATTCAGTAGCCACCTGCTCGGCTTGCGCGGCATCGTTATCCGCGCATACCAGCGCGGCGAAACCAAGTTGAGGAATGTCGAGCCAGGGTTGAACCGGAAAAATGGAGGCGTGCAGCGCCCGGCCCTGGTGTTCGGCCTGCCGCGCCGCCTCGGCCACGCCTTGCAATGGTCCATCCGAGGTCCGCGCCGCCGAGGCGCTGAGCACCATGGGCCGCTTGACCAAAGCCATCACTGGTTTGCGCTTGCCCGCCAGGGTATCGAGCATCAAGCGCGCCGTACGTTGTCCGGTCTCGTAAATATCCAGATGCGGGTAAGTCTGGAAGCCGACATGAAAGCAGTTCGGTTGCAGCATCTTCGGAGTGATATGGCCATGCAGATCGAAGCAAATACCGATAGGCACGTGCGCGGGCAGTATCGCGCGCATGCGCCTGATGATCTCCCCGTCCCCACCGCCGTCGTCGCCTTCGACCATGAGGGCCCCATGCAGCGCCAACAGCAGTCCATCCACGGGACCAGCCGCACGCAAGCGTGCGGTCAACTCATCGAGCAAGGCCTCGAACGTCGCGCGCGTCAGGGGACCGCTGGCCACTGCCTCGGTGGCAATCAGTGGTACGGGTACGGCACCGGC
>JBEKWD010000486.1:0-2560 GCA_049513435.1 Steroidobacteraceae bacterium
CGGCAACGCCACGATCGCCGCATTGACCGTCTCGCGAATCTCCTCGGTCAGGGCCAGACCCTCGGGCGTCTCCGGATCCTTCAGACGACTGATCATATCGGGACCGTCTTCGCCCTGTTGCGTATCAAATTCGTAGCTCACCGGTTGCCGATCGCGCGCGGCCAGCGCGTTCTTGGCCGTATTGATCGCGATGCGATAGAGCCAGGTATAGAAGGCGCTGTCGCCACGAAACTGGGGCAGCGCCCGGTAGGCCTTGATGAAGGCCTCCTGGGCAACGTCCTCGGCGTCGGCAGGGTCACGCAGATAGCGCATGACCAGCTTGACCACCTTATGTTGATACTTGAGCACCAGCAGATCGTAGGCACCGCGCTCCCCGCGCTGTACGCGCCGTACCAGACTGAGGTCACTCGCATCCGGACCCATGAGCAATCCTGCCATCACTGTGGCAGACCGCTGCGACGCGGCCTGAGGGGACCAGGGACGGTCCTGAAAGTTCGCTGGCAGAAGTCTATCAGTTGAGCGGCTCATGCGAACGTTGGCCCATGCACATCAGTTGGTGACGTAATGTGGCTTAGAGTCGGCGTTCCCGCGGAAGGTTCCGGCCTCGCTCCGCACTGCCGCAACCGCGGCCCGCAGCGCGGGAGGGACGGCTCGCTCGGAGCCCAGCAAGTAGCAGGCCAGCTCGGGATCCGGCAGTTCCAGCAAGGCCGCAAACCCCGCACGTTGCTCGGCCGTGGCCGCCTCAAAGTAGCGCTCCAGCCAGCGCAGCAACAGCAGATCAAGCTCCTTGATGCCGCGCCGGCAGCGCCAGGCCAGTCGCTCACGATCGGCGCTCAATGTTGTCGCTCGGCCAGCATGCGCTTGATCGCGCCGATGGCCTTGGCGGGGTTCAGGTCCTTCGGGCAGGCCTCGGTGCAGTTCATGATCGTATGACAGCGGTAGAGCCTGAACGGATCCTCGAGCGCATCCAGTCGCTGCCCGGCGGCCTCATCACGGCTGTCCACGAGCCAGCGGTAGGCAGCCAACAGAGCAGCCGGACCCAGGTAGCGCTCGGAGTTCCACCAGTAACTCGGGCAGGCGGTCGAGCAGCAGGCGCACAGGATGCAGGCCGACGGCCGGTCGATGCGCTCCTGCTCGGCCTTGGACTGCAGCCGCTCGCGATCGGGCGGGGCTGGGGTCTGAGTCTGCAGCCATGGCTGCACGGCTGCGTACTGCGCGTAGAAATGGGTCAGATCCGTGACCAGATCCTTGAGCACGCTCATGTGCGGCAGCGGATAGATGTGCACCTCGCGGTCTTTGATCTCCGCACAGGAGCGCGTGCAGGCCAGCGTGTTCAGGCCATTGATATTCATCGAGCACGAGCCGCAGATACCCTCGCGACAGGAGCGGCGCAAGGACAGGGTCGTATCGATCTCGTTCTTGATGAGTAACAGCGCATCGAGCACCATCGGCCCGCAGCGCGACATGTCCAGCTCAAAGGTGTCGATGCGCGGCCGCTGCCCCGAATCGGGGTCGTAGCGATAGATCCTGAAGCGCCGCACGTTCTTGGCGCCGGCCGGTGCCGCAAATGTCTTGCCGGCGCGGGTGTCGATACGCGAGTTCGGCGGCAACACTAAGTCAGCCATGTTCGCTCCTGCTCCTGCGGGTCAATAGGTGCGCGCCTTGGGCGCTATCGTCTCGACCTCGTTGGTCAAGGTATTCAGATGCACCGCGCGGTAATCCAGCTGCGCACGGCCCTGCGCGTCCACCCAGCACAGACTGTGTTTAAGCCAGTTTTTATCATCGCGCGCAGGGTAATCCTCGCGCGCGTGGGCGCCGCGGCTCTCCTGGCGGTTATTGGCCGAATGTATCGTCGCCAGCGCCTGCAGCAGCAGATTCTCGAGCTCGAGGGTCTCGATCAGATCCGTATTCCAGATCAGGCTGCGATCCGACACGCTCACATCCTGGAAGGATTCAAAGGTGCGTGCGAGCTTCTCAATGCCCTGCGCCAGGGTCTGCCCGGTGCGAAACACGGCCGCATCGGCCTGCATGATTTTCTGCATCTCCAGACGGATCGCAGCGGTCGGTCGCGAGCCCTTCGCGTAGCGCAGCCGGTCCAGGCGAGCCAGCGCACGCTCCGAGGCATCTTTAGCCAGTGGCCGCTGCGCCACCCCGGGTCGCACCACCGCGGCGCAATGGCGCGCGGCCTCACGGCCGAAGACCACGAGGTCGAGCAGTGAGTTCGAGCCCAGCCGGTTCGCGCCGTGCACCGACACGCAAGCCCCCTCGCCGACTGCCATGAGCCCAGCCACCACGCTGTCGCTAACGCCCTGCTTAACCGTGACGACCTCGCCGCGAATCGTGCAAGGAATGCCGCCCATGTTGTAATGCACGGTTGGCAGGATCGGGATCGGCTCGCGCGTGACATCCACACCGGCAAAGATGCGAGCGGTCTCGGCGATGCCCGGCAGGCGCTCGTGGATCACGTCGGCGCCGAGGTGCTCGAGGTGCAGGGCAATGTGATCCTTCAGCGGCCCGACACCGCGGCCCTCGCGAATCTCGATCGTCATCGCGCGGCTGA
>JBEKWD010000487.1:0-2558 GCA_049513435.1 Steroidobacteraceae bacterium
GCGCGATGGCCACGCGCTGTTGCTGGCCGCCCGACAGCTCGGCGGGAAAGGCCCCCGCCTTATCCCCCAGACCGACGCGCTCCAGCAATTCCATGGCACGCTTGGTCGCTGCGCTACGGGTCAGACCGTGCACGCGCATCGGCGCCAGTGTGCAGTTCTCGAGCGCCGTCAAATGCGGAAACAGATTGAATTGCTGAAAGACGAAACCGATGTAGGATCGGAAACGGTTGATATCCAGACCCGGCGCATAGATATCCTGCCCGTCTATGAGAATACGTCCGGACTGGATGCTCTCGAGCCGGTTCACAGTACGCAGCAATGTGGATTTGCCGGACCCGGACGGACCGCAGATCACCACCAATTCGCCCTTTGATACGTTCTCGGAGACATCGATCAGCGCGTGGTAGCGCCCGAACCACTTGTTGACCTGCTCCAGCACGATCATACCGCGCGCACCGCTGCAACACGGTCAAGCCGCGGGACACTCAAGGAGTGCTCGAGCCAGAACGCCAAACGAGACAGACCGAAGCACAGCAGAAAATAAGTTCCCGCCAGAATCAGGTAGATCGGCATCGGTTTGGTGAGCTCGAGGTTATTGATCTGCGAGGCGATGAAGGAGACTTCCTGTAATCCAATGATATAGCCCAGCGAGGTTTCCTTGATGCTCGATGCGAACTGATTCACCAACGAAGGCAGCATGCTGCGCAGTGCCTGCGGCAGCACCACGAAGCGCAAGGCACCTGAAACGCCCAAACCCAGCGAGCGCGCGGCCTCCGCCTGGCCCTTCGGAACTCCCAGGATGCCGGCGCGAACGATTTCAGCCAGATACGCACCGTCGAACAGCACCAGCGCGATAAGCATGGTGGAAAATTGGTTGGTCCTGACGCCCGTCACGCTCGGCAGGAAAAAGTACGCCCAGAACACGACCATCAGCAACGGCGTGCCGCGCACGGTCATGACCAGAGCCGTGACCGGCCAGCGAAGCCAGCGGTACGCACTGAGTCGTGCGATACCCAGTAGCACTCCAAGCGGTAGAGCCAATAATAGGCCCGCTGCGGCCAGCAGTAGCGTCAGCGTAAGCCCGCCGAGCGGACCGTTCGGATACTGGCCTACCAGGAAATAAAGCCAGTACTTCTCGACCAACTCCTTCATGCGGTTCTCAGGGGATGGCGGCGCTGATACCACGCCGCGAGTCCCGTAATGATCAGCGACACGGATAGATAACTGATCGTGGCAAAGCTAAAGGCCTCGGCACTGCGAAACGACACGGTCTCAACTTTCGCCGCCTGATACATAAGCTCACCCACACCGATGACCGTTGCGATGCTGGTGTTCTTCCAGAGGTTGAGGGTCTGTGATATCAGCGGTGGCACGATTATGCGTACCGCTTGCGGCAGTACGATCAGGCGCATACTCGCAAGGTAGCCGAACCCTAGTGCGCGCCCGGCTTCGAGCTGTACTGACGGGATGGCGCGCACACCACTGCGTATGTCCTCGGACATATAAGCTGCTGTGTAGAGCGTGAGCGCCACGATTGCGCTCAAAGCCTCGAAATTGCCCTCATTGAGCCGCTCCCGTAGCGACTCGGGTAGCAGCTCAGGCGCACCGAAGTACCAAAACAGCATGTGCACGAGCAGCGGAACATTGCGGATACCCTCGACGAACGCCTGACCCATGGCGCGCAGAAGCCGTACTGGCGACAGCCGCATCAAGGCCACGGCAACGGCCAGCGGCAGCGCCAGAATCAGCGCGATAGCGGTCAACTCCAGTGAAAGTCGCAGACCGGCCAGCAACCATTCCCGGTACTGGCCCGCGAGTAGCAGCGATAGATCGAAGTGAGCCATGCGCGTTTCCCGACTGCCGCTGCGCGGCAAAAGACCGCGGCGACGGCCTAGTCCGGGATCTTGTCGGAATCGAATTTGAAACCGCGGGTCTGAATCTTCAGCCGGCTATCGGCTCCAAACCATTTCACGAACAGTTTCTCGCCCTCGCCCGAGCGCTCCATGTCGCGCAATGCTGCGTCGATGGCCGCCTTCAGATTCGGCTGACCTTTGCGGATCCCAATGGCGATGGGCTCGGTGCTGATGCTCTGCGGCAGAATCACGTAGGAGTGTTGGTCCGCCCCGAGCTTGGCGTAGTCGCTGAGCAGTGAGACTTCGTCGTTCACGTAGCCTATCCCCTTGCCCTGACGGAACGCGAGAAATGCCTGTTGCGCGGTCTCGAACGTCACCACATCGACCGAGGGGACTGCCTTGCGAATATTGATTTCCTGAGTGCCGCCCTTGGCGGTCACGACCTTCTTGCCCGCGAGCTGCGCCAGTTGAGTAATTCCCGCATTGCTTCTGACCATGACCTTCTGCCCGGTCACCAGCGTTGTCAGGGAGAAATCAATCAGCGCCTCGCGCTCCTTCGTGTGCGTCAGGGTGGCTGCCAGAATATCGACGCGCCCCTGCTGCAGTTCTGGAATTCGGGCGGCGACCGCCAGCTGTGTGAAGCTCGCCTTGACACCCAGTCGCTGCGCAATCGCATTGCCCAGATCCACCTCGTAACCGACGTAC
>JBEKWD010000488.1:0-2556 GCA_049513435.1 Steroidobacteraceae bacterium
CGCAGCTTCTACTTGAGCTTCGCGCTCACCTTCGTGCTGGGCGCTACGTTTTTGGGATTGGAGGTTACTGAATTCGCCGGCATGCTCACGCGCGGCGCGGGCCCCTCGCGCAGCGCCTTCCTCTCGGCCTTCTTTAGCCTGGTTGGTCTTCACGGCGCACACGTGAGCGCAGGCCTGCTGTGGATGAGTTTCATGGTGGCGCAAACCGTGGTGAAGGGTCCGCGTGACTTCGTACGCCGCCGGCTACTGTGTTTCAGCCTGTTCTGGCACGCGCTCGACATCATCTGGGTGGCGCTGCTGACTCTCGTTTATCTGATGGGAGCACGATGATGCAAGAGAACGTTGAGCCGCCATCGGCCCCAACCGATCAGGCCCCCGGCGACGTTGAGCACGAGGCCGCCGGCAGCTTTGCAAGCTATACCGCCGGTCTCGGCTTCGCGTTGCTGCTCACCCTCGCATCCTTCGTGGTTTCGCAGACCCACTTGCTGTGGGCGCCGGGCGTGACAGCCGGACTTATTGTGCTCGCCATCGCTCAGATGGGGGTCCACTTAGTGTTCTTTCTACATATCGGAACTGGATCCGATAACACCAACAACGTACTCGCCCTCGCCTTTGGCGTTCTGATTGTGACGCTTGTGATCAGCGGCTCGCTTTGGATCATGGCGAATCTCAATGCGAACATGCTCCCCGCGTCCGCCATCATGGAGATGCAGCGCTAACGCAACGGCTCCCCTGTAGCGCCACGACTCACTTCGCTACGGGTGTCTGCTCAGCGTATCTCGCCCAATCGCGAACTATCTCGTTCACAACCGTACTGCCGACGCGATATGCAGCCTCAAGTGAGGGCACATATGCTGACAGAGCGGCATCCTCGGCCGCCTCACTTGCCAGAAGCTGCGCCACCGTCTGGCCGGATGCGGGGACGGTGTAATCCGAACCCGTGCGCAACACGAGAACGCGGTCCAGCCGCACGCGATGCGCGCGAGAAAGGGACGTGAGGGCAGTCAGGACGCCGCAGTCCTCCATTGCCGTCGTGACTGCGCGTCCCTTGCCGCCGCTCCAGTAAGCCATCCACTGCTCGGCGAGGGTATTCATGCGTTCACCCAACCACCAATCCGAGGCGGAGACCTCATCACCTTTGAGAACGAAGGGTGGCTTCAGTGCGTTGGGATAGCGTGCGTAGCCGGCACGAATGCTCTTCAGGGCGGCTGTGTCATCGAGATGCACATTACGCGTTTGCTGATAGGCCCACTCGACCAGGTCGGGGTTGAGGTGATAACCGTTAACGGCATTGGGCCGATCGAGCTCAGGGGTCGGCGGCTCAAAAGGTTTGCTGCGGCCTAGAGGGATGTGCCCGGTAGACCAGTCTGGCGGGATCTCGCGCGCATCGATCTCGAAGTTGAGATCTCGATCGATAATCCACTCTGCCCAAGCGGCAGAGCCGACCGAGGCGTAATTGGGATCGATACCGGCGATGGCGGGTACGAGCCAATACGCTTTCGACAGATCGAAGCGCTCGTCGAGTCCGAGGGCCATGATTGAGGCCGCAGCGCGCAGAGAGCCTTCGCCCGTGACAATTCCCAGGACTTGCTTCTCGGCGTTGTAGCGCAGCGGATGATTACCCAATGGAAACGGGATGGTCTGCGTCAGCGGCAAGCGCTCCACCCAGGCCTGGAATTCGCCCGGCGTGTCGCCCGTATCGTTACCGAGCTCGAAGGTGGTGACGACCACGACCCGCACCGGCAGCTTGCCCGAATCCTCTGCGCTCACGCGTACTACACCGAGCAATGTCACCAGGCCGCACAATACGAACCACCGACCGATCTGCATGAGTCGGGACAAGGTCACTTTCATTTCAGCAGGTCCTCTGGAATGCGAGACGCGATGGCACACCGTTAATCCGGCAGACCAAACACGAACAGGTTGTAACCGTTCGGCGGCCGGTGCACTTCCGTCAGCATCGTGCCGGGCTTCATTTCCGGGCTGCCGCCGCCCAGCGCAGTGGTCACGGCGATGTACTGATTGCCGTCCACGCTGAAGCTGATCGGAAAGCCCTGCACTGTGGTGCCCAGGCGGGTCTTCCAGAGGGTCTTGCCGGTCGTGACGTCTACGGCGCGGAAGATACGGTCGAAGTCGCCGACAAAGGCGACATTGCCCGCCGTCGAGACCACGCTGGTCAGAAAGGGTGCGCGCTGCTGGAAGGACCACAGCGGTTTCAGGTCGGCCGTGCGATAGGCGGACAGCCGCCCCATGTTGCCGTCGCTGCCCGGCATCTCGAAATAGGTCTGCGAGCCGTTGCCCAGCATGAAGACGCAGCTCTGCGACAAGGGGATGATCAAGGTGTCGGTGGGCTGGTGATAGCTGGTTGCCTGCCAGTCGTGGCCGCCCTCCGGGCCGGGGCAGGAGGACAGCCACTGCTCGACCTTCTGATCCACGATGTCCTTGCGGTAACGCGGCATGCCGGTTTTGCGGTCGATATCGTCCCAAATATTCTGGAACACCGTTTCGCGCGCATCGATGAACTTGCCGGTGACGCGATCGAGCTTCCACAGGATG
>JBEKWD010000489.1:0-2553 GCA_049513435.1 Steroidobacteraceae bacterium
ACACTGCACGCGCGCGCCTTGTTTCAATTGCCCGAGCCGCCCTGAACGCTGCGGTGAGCGCCTATATGGCTGCCTTGGGTGTGGCCAGCTGGCTGGGCGCGACGGACTTTTTGACCGCGGCCCAGGCCGGCATCCAGCCTTCGAGTAGCGAGCGCATCAGATCGCGCTCCGAGGCCGGAAAATCCGACGGCAGCGAGTCGAGCATCAGCGTATGTCGGGGGAGGCCCTTGGGAAAGCGGCCGCGCGCGGTAAACACGATGCGGCCCTCGACCGGCATCCCCTGCGCCAGCGCGCGTACCGCGGCGATGCGATCGTAGAGACCTGGCTGCGGATTGGCAAAGGTAAAGCGCTGCGCGCGATGCATGACGGTCCATTCGCTCATCTGATCGCCGCCGAAGATGTTGCCCGCGACATCGCGCAGATCGATCACGATGATGCCGCGCGCGGTCAGCAGCAGGAAATCCACATGCAGTGCGGCGCCCTGCCCGTCGGGCACCAGCACGTCACGCAGATGCTCGAAACCGCAGCTGGTCACGGCCAGCGTGCGCGCGACGCGCATGCGCCGGCGCTGATCCCAACGCCATACATACACCAGCGCGCCGATGAGCAGGGCCCCGCCGACCAAAATCGCGACCAGCTCGACATCGAAAATGGGTAAGGCATCCATGGATTTAGAGCGAGCGCTTCAGCATTGCAAGGTTTGCGTCAATCTCGGTGTAGCGCGTCGGCCGCGCAAACAGGCGAGCCAGATTTTCCGGCATTGGCAGCGTCGCGCCAACCAGCGGCTCGATGATTTCCCGAAACTTCGCCGGATGCGCGCTCGCCACGAGCAGCCGGCGCCGCTGCGCGCGCTCGACGGCAGGCAGGCGTGCGTAGGCTTCGGCCGCCACCGCGGTATGCGGGCACCAGATGCGCCCATAGCGCTCGAAATCGATGCGGATGCGCGCGCGAGTCGCCTCCTCGTCGATCGACACGGCACTCACCGCCCCGCGCAGCGCAGCCACATCCGGGTATAGCGCGCGCAGCCGCTCAAGATTGCTCGGGTCGCCCACGTCCATGGCCGAGGATATCGTCAGCACGCTCGCGCGTGGTCGCAATATGCCCTCGCGCAGATAATCAGGCACGGTGCGATTCACATTGTGCGCCAATACGATCGAATCGATGGGCGCCCCAAGCTTGCGCGCCCAGACGCAAGCGGTCGCGTTACCCAGATTGCCGCTGGGAATCACGAACGAGGCGGCCTCGCCGTGCGAGCGAAAAATGCGCAGACTCGCGGCCCAATAGTAGAGGGTCTGCGGCAGCAGTCGTCCGAGATTGATACTGTTGGCCGAGGAGAGCTCGAAGCGCTCGCGCAGCGCGGGGTCGGCAAATGCCTCCTTGACCAGGCGCTGGCAATCATCGAAGCGGCCGCGCACCGCGAAGCTGCGCACATTGCCGTCCCAGCAGGTCAGCTGCCGCTCCTGCGTCGGTGAGACCAACCCCTTTGGATACAGCACCGTGACTTCGACGCCGCGCTGGCCATAAAACGCTGCGGCCACCGCCCCGCCCGTATCCCCGGAAGTGGCCACCAGGATCTGCAGCGGCCGGCCTTGATCGCGCGGCAGGCGCGCCAGCGCCGCGGCCAGAAAGCGCGCGCCAAAGTCCTTGAACGCCGCCGTGGGCCCATGAAAGAGCTCGAGCACTCCGAGATGCTCGGCGTCGTCGAGCCAGATCTGCGGGGCCGGAAAATCGAAGGCTTCGTCTGCAATCGCGCCGAGCTCTCTCTCCAGAGCATCCTCGGCCACGAACGGGGCCAGCAGCTCGCGCGCGAGGCCAGCCAGGCCGGCGTCGGCTTCCAGAGCTGCGAGCGCAGGCAGCCCCGCCGCCGCAACGCTCGGCCATTCCTCGGGTACATACAGGCCGCCATCGTCGGCTAGCCCACGCACCAGTGCGGCGCTGAATCCGACCCGATGCCGTGGGTTGCGGGTGCTTACGAACTGCATCAGGCCAGCACGCGCGCGCCCGTCGGGGCGATCGCAGTGATCCAATGATCGGCTTGCAGGCCATGGCGCGAGAATTGCGCGATCATGGCAGCACTGACCGCGGCTGCGTGGCTCTCCAAGCACCAGGCGAATGTCGTCGGACCCGCCCCGGAGATCGAGCAGCCGAGTGCGCCGGCCGCGAGCGCGGCGCGCCGCACGTCGGTGAAACCCGGAATCAGCGCGGCACGCTGCGGCTCGATGACTACATCCTCGAACGATTCGCGCAGCATCTCCAGATCATTGGTATAGCAACCCGAGATGAAGCCGGCCAGATTGGCTGTCTGCCAGACAAAATCGGCCATCTCGACGCTGCCCTTGAGTATCGCGCGCGCCTGGCGCGTCGACAGATACATATGCGGATGCACGATCACGGCGCGAATTGCGGGCGGCACGGGTATCTGTTTGACGCGCGGGTGATCGATACCTACCGTGAGCACGAGACCGCCGAACAGTGAAGAGGCGATGTTATCCACGTGCACCGAGCCACTGGCGACCGCCTCACCCTGCATCGCATATTTGAGCAATTCCAGTC
>JBEKWD010000490.1:0-2549 GCA_049513435.1 Steroidobacteraceae bacterium
GGGGCGATATCGAGCTTCGGCAGGTTCAGCGTCGGGTTGAGTTTCTTGATCGCCGCATCGTTCCAGCGCGAGATATCGCCAAGGTAGATGCTCGCGATGGTCGCTGCATCGAGCACCAAGTCACCGGGCCGGATGCCCGGAATATTCACCACCGGCACGACCCCGCCGATGATCTGCGGCCACTGGACCAGCGCGTTCTGTTTCAGATCGGCGGGCTCGAGCGGCTTGTCCGAGGCGCCAAAAGTCACCGTCGAAGCCTCGATCTGCTTGATGCCGCCGCCTGAACCAATGGACTGATAATTCAGACCGATACCGGTCTGCTGCTTGTAGGCCTCGGCCCATTTGGCATAGACCGGATAAGGGAAAGTCGCACCTGCTCCGGATATATCCGCAGCCCGGGCCCGGCCGAGCGCCCCAGCGCCCAGCGCCACGATGCCGAGGGCCGCTGTTAGTCTAAGTAGTTGATGCATGGTGCCCTTCTTCGGACCTTGGAGCTGTTGTGTGGCTGGCCGCGCGCGTATTGAGCCGTGCTCGTGTTACAGGCGCATGACAATGGACGCGCTGCCGTGCTATGAGCGAACCAAACCGATACGGTCACTGCTACTTGAGCGCGGTGAGGCCGGGCGGATGCAGCAGCACACGAACCTCATCGCAGGTGACCAGACCGATATCGGTGAATCCTGCCAGCAAGGCGACGAATTTCATGATCCTGTCCTCGCTGTCGACGATCTCGACCATCACCGGCAGATCTTCGGAAAACACGACATCGGTCGTGTGCATGCGGGTTGAACGGCCATAACCGAGCGTGCCTCTGAGCACCGTTGCGCCGGCCATTTGAAATTGACGAGCCTTGAGCACGATGGCCTCGTACAACGGTTGATCGCCGTGACGTTTGTCCTCGCCCAAATAGATGCGCAGACGCGCATTCCTGGCGTTGCGATCCAACGTATCCGTCCTCGGGGATGGCGCGCTGTGCAGTCTCGGCGGCGTTGAGTGCGGACTCATTTTTGCGGATCGTCGCTCACCAGCAGCCGGTGGAAGGCGGCGATCACCGCGGGTTCGGGATGGCGGATCCCCGGTATGTGCTGGTACGGCTCCCAGCCCCCGCCGAGCGCCTCGTTCAAATAGATATAGGCATCGGCAGCGTTTTGCTCTGCGACCGTGTATTGATCTTCGAGGCTGTAGAGTTGCTGCTCGGCATCCACGACGTTGAGAAAATCGGTCAAGCCGCGATCGTAGCGCTGTTGCGCCACCTCGAGCGCGCGCGCGCTCGCGGTAATAGCGTCGGCGAGGTCCTTGAGGCGCTGTTCCTGCGCCTCGAAGCTTGCAATGGCCGTATCCGCGTCCTGCACGGCATCGATGACCGTCTTCTTATAGACGACCAGTTGCTCGTGCGCCTGCAGATCCGCGATATCCACCAGCGCGTCGAGCGCGCCGAAATCCAAGATGGGCCAATAAGCCGATGGCACAAAATCCCAAAGATGCGTGCCATGCGCGCCAATCGTGCCCGACTGCGTGCCCAGCGCGCCGGTCAGAACCAGATGCGGAAACAAATTGGCGGTGGCAACGCCAATCCTTGCGGTTGCCGCAGCCAGTTGCCGCTCAGCTGTGCGCACATCGGGCCGGCGCTCAATGAGCTGCAATGGCAGACCCGGCTCTACCGCAGCGGGTAGATTGGGCAGCACGCCAGGACGGGAGAGCTCTTCGGCGAGATCCTCGGGATACTGGCCGAGCAGTACCGCGATGGTGTACTGGACGCTCTGAATCTGGCTTTGCAACGGCGGCAGATCGGACTGCAGCGTCGCGAGCTCACGGCTGGCTAGCTGATAATCCAATTCATTGATCAGTCCGCGCTCAAAGCGAGCTTGCTCGAAATCGCGCGACTGGCGCGCCGTGACGATGTTGTCGCGCAGTATCGCGAGTCGAATCTGCAGACTGCGCATATCCACGTAGTTGCGCGCGACCGCAGCAACGACACCGATGAGCACATCATTGCGCGCCCACATCTCCGCTTCGGCATCGTAGCGGCCCGCTTCAATCGCGCGACGATAGCCGCCAAACAGATCAAGCTCCCAGCTGGCGGCAAATCCTGCCACCTGCTGGATCTGCGTCGCGCCTCTGTTGTCGGCAGCACCCAGGGCCGGCGCCACCGAGCCGCGCGAGAGATCGCTGCCCGTTCCGTGTCCCGCAGCCGCGCTCGCTGCCACCTCCGGCATTGCGCTGCCCACCAGCACGACCTCCCGCATACGCGCCTCCTGCAGGCGCGTGAGCGCAATTTCGAGGTCAGGATTGGCCCGGATTGCTCGTTCGATCAGCGAATCAAGCTCGGAATCATCGAGCGATTGCCACCACTGCGGCCCGCTCTGCGTCTGTGCCGAAGCCCTCGGCGCGGCGACAAATTGCGATGGAGTCACGGTTTTAGGGCTGTGATAGTTGGGACCGACGGCACATCCGGCGAGCCAGAGGACGCAAGTCACGCAGCTCAGTAACCCGATGGAGCTCATCTCAGGGGGCTCATCGCCACACTCGAACCGGACGGCTCGTTGGTG
>JBEKWD010000491.1:0-2547 GCA_049513435.1 Steroidobacteraceae bacterium
AAAGAAGGCAGTTTGACAAAAATATAGGCGAAGCCGCTTGCCGTACCGCGGTACTCCGGTTTGGCGACCATGGTCGGAATTGTCATGCAGTTCGATGCGTCCCAATAGTGACCCCACAGCATGGCGGCGGCCGCAAACGGGACGATCGCGACATGGTTGGTATAGAGCGCGGCGGCAGTAACCAGCAGCGATGCCAGCACGATGGAGAAGCCGGCGATGCCGATGCCACGCTGACCGATCTTCGGTGTGATGAGCGGACCGACCCAGCCTGAAATGGCCGCGACGACATAGAGAGCCATGGTGACAAGGTTGACGCCGATTATGGACGAGACGCCGACCATCACCATAAGCAACGGAAGGTAAAAGGCGAAGGTCGAAAATTCGCTTCCCTGTGCGAAACAGGCAATCCAGCCGTAAAGGGTGGCTCGCCACCGAATCGGATCCTTGTGGACGTCTGCGAGGAACGCGGCTGGCCGCGGCCTTGGCACGACAGCATCCTCGTTGGGCAGCATTTCCAGGCTGTCACCGTACATCTGCTGCGTGATGCGCTTGGCCTCCCGGAAGCGTCCCTGGCGGACCAGCCAAATAGCGGTTTCCGGAAGATCGTGCCGCAGGATGAGAATGATCAGCGCCGGCACTGCGCCCAGGCCCAGAGTGATGCGCCAGATGCTCGGGTGCGGCAGACCCGCGAGGAGAAATAACGCGACCACAGCCAACGTCAACACCTGCCCCACAGCAAACATGAACTGCCAGCGGTTACCCATGACCTCCCGCTCGCCTTTCGGCATGGATTCCATGATGTAGGTGTAGCCGGTGGAAATATCGCTGCCGAGCGGAATACCGAGTATCAGACGGATCACCGCCAGCCAGCCTACACTTGGCGTGAACGCCTGAAGAATCGCAAACACTATGAACATGATCATGGTCGCGAGGAACATCACCCGGCGCCCGATTTTGTCGGATAGCCAGCCGCCCAGCAGGGCTCCGACCACGGCGCCTGCTTGCGTTCCCGCGGCAGCCAGACCCAGAAGCCAGGGATCCGGATGAAACTGTTCTTTGATGAACACCAGCACGAAGGCGATCGAATACAGATCCCAGGCCTCCACCAGGATGGAGGACATCATGAGCCAACCGATGCGGGTGCCTTTTGGATTGTAGCGGGCCACGAGGTGACTGACCGCGTCGTTCATGGCAGATTGATGAACCATCGCGCTCGTCATTGATGTCTCCCCCCGTGCATGCCAGATCCTCGGGGCGCGGTCACGCTTCGCTGCGGCGGACCACGAGGTCAGAGCGTTTGAATACTGACGGCAGCAGGTCCGTTCCCAGGCCCGGACCTTCCATCGGATACACAAAGCCGCCGCGAATCGGCGGCGTCGCTGTAACAAGTTCCCGATACCAGCCAGTGTAGAAGGCACGCACCGACTCCTGAATCAGCGTGTTGGGCTGGCTGAACGACGTGTGCACCGCGGCGGCGAAACTGACTGGTCCGATGCAGTCGTGCGCAGCGAATGGCTTGTGATAGGTGTCGGCGAGCGCGGCTATCTTGCGTCCTTCGGTCAGGCCGCCGGTCCAGCTTAGATCGGCCATTACGATTCCTATCGCCTCTCGATCCAGCATTTCCTTGTACGCCCACCGCGAGCCGAGCGTTTCGCTGGCGCAGACAGGCACATGCGTTGAGCGCGCATACTCCGCCAGCGCCTGGCTCGAATTCATCCGGATCGGATCCTCGTACCAGGCCGGGTCAAAC
This sequence comes from Steroidobacteraceae bacterium, assembly GCA_049513435.1. Taxonomy (GTDB): domain Bacteria; phylum Pseudomonadota; class Gammaproteobacteria; order Steroidobacterales; family Steroidobacteraceae; genus FEN-1191. The sequence goes on from JBEKWD010000491.1 coordinate 1,751, forward strand.
GGTTCCAGTGCTCGCGCAAGGCGTTTTGCCGTGGTGAGATTCCACAGCGAATGAAACTCCACCATGATGTCCATGCGATCGCCGACGCGCTTGCGAATGAGCTCGAACGGACGTATCGCCACCTTGAGCTGTTCAGTTGAAATGTCCACGCCTGCGTTTTGTCTCGCGGCGGGATCAAATGGCCATATTTTCATCGCATCGATGCCGTTCTCGAGCAGATTCTCGGCCAGAGCGCCCGCGTCCGTGGTGAAGGCCTTGAGGTCTTCGTAGGGACCGTCCGCACCAATGTTCCATGTGTTGACGGCACGGATATCGCGATTGCGGACGTATTGGTAGCCGGCGCAGGTATTGTAGATACGCAGCTTGTCGTGACACAGGCCGCCCAGCAGTTGGTGCACGGGCTGATTCATCACCTTCCCGCACAAATCCCAGAGCGCGATGTCAATCGCGGAGGCCGCTCTGTACTCCGTGCCGGTGCTCGACTGCGCCAGCGGCAGATCGACCAGTTCGCGGTTGATGGCTTCGATGCGCATGGGATCGCGCCCGAGCAGGCGTATCGCGAGCGTGTCGTGAATGTGAGCGGCCACGGCACCCGCACCGTAGAACGTCTCCCCGAGGCCGATGACCCCGGCGTCGGTATGGAGCCGAACCCAAATGACGTTTTCGAATTCTCGTGTGTATAGAGTCTCGAGGCTGATGATCTTCATAGCGGCTCTGAACCTTAATCTTCTTCTTTGGCTCGATAGCGAAAGCCCGGCCGACGACCCCACTCCGGGCCAAAGTACCTGATCGTGCTC
>JBEKWD010000492.1:0-2543 GCA_049513435.1 Steroidobacteraceae bacterium
AATGGCGCCGTGATCGAGTCCCGACATCACTGCATCCTGATCGGCGGCAGCCAGCGCAGCGAAGCTCTTGCCGGCGAAATGAGCGCGCACGTAGGCATCCAGCGATTTGAGCGCCGCGCGGTAAGTCTGCGCCGGTGTGGCCTGAGTTTGCAGGCCCTGCTGGGGAGTTCCTTCCGCGAACGGGCCTTCCATATACAGACCCTCGGCCGCACCATATGGCCCGGCGAGCTGCCCGTCGATAAAGACGGCACAACCGGCCTCCTTGCCGCCCGGAGTCTGCGGATCTGCGGGAATCAGGCGCTCGACCAGAGCTTCGACCGCGCTGACCTCCTCAGGGGTAAAGAATCTCCAGACGTTCGGGTCCACCGGTTGCGGCGGGCTGGCCGCGCCCGGCGCCCAGGGCAGCTTGCCAGAGATGGTCTCGGCGCGAACGCTCGAGCTCAACGCGGCGAGTGCGGCACCGGCGACCAGAACCTGGCGCCGCGATTGCCCGCGAGGTTTGAATTCCCTGCTCATGCAGTGCCTCCCCGTCGAGTCTTTTGGCTCTACTAAAGACGATCTAAACAAGATTCGCCATCAATGTCTATAGCTCGCGCCAGCTCGAACTCGCATCAACTGACAACAGCTGTCGGGAAAAACCCTATAGAATTTGCCGGCGTGAGCCAGTAGATGTGCCCGTAAATGTCGCCGCATTAAGAACTGCAGCAGCCAACCATGGCCTCACAGAGCGCCGCTCGAAAGTTCCGCCCTTGCACGTTGAGGTGGGCCGATGGCGGCGATCTTTGGACCTGCCGCTAACCTGGCAGCCAAGGTGACGTTAGTGCTGCTGGCGCTGCTGGTCATCGCCGGCTGCGCAGCGTGGTGGTTATGGCCTCAGACGGACTATTCGACTCACGTGCGCACTGTGCTCGAGCAGCCCGTGGCGTTCAGCCACCAGCACCATGTCGCCGGACTTGGGGTGGATTGCCGCTTCTGTCACACCTCAGTAGAAGTATCTGCCAGCGCAGGACTGCCGCCGACTTACACCTGCATGACCTGTCATTCGCAGATCTGGACCAACGCCGCATTGCTCGCGCCCGTGCGCGCGAGCCTCGCCAACCATACGCCGCTCGTCTGGCACCGCGTCACCGATCTGCCGGACTACGTCTATTTCAATCACAGTATTCATATTGCCAAGGGAGTCGGTTGCCAGAGCTGCCACGGTGCGATTGAAAGCATGGCCCTGACCTACAAGGCCGAGCCGCTGACCATGGATTTCTGCCTGGACTGTCATCGGGATCCGGGTCCGAATCTTCGACCCAGATCGGCGCTCTTTGACACGCAGTGGCGTCGAACGCCGAACACACCGACGCCAGCGCAGCTCATGGCGCTGTATCACGTGCCTGACCGCAATCTGACCGACTGCTCGCTGTGTCACCGATGAAGCAGCAGGGCAATACGTTTTGGCGCAGTCTCGAGCAGGCAGCCGCCGACCCGGAGTTTCTGGCACGCGCCGCGCAGGAGTTTCCGGGATTGGCTCAGGCGATGGCCGAACCGCTCGAACGGCGCCAGGCGCTGAAGCTGATGGCCGCCTCGTTGGTCATGGCCGGACTTAGCGCGTGCGATACGAAGTACGGCGGCGAGCTGATCCCCGCGGTCGAGATTCCGCCCAACATCATTCCGGGGTTACCAAACTTTTACGCGAGCGCGCATGTGCTGGATGGTTATGCGAGCGGCATCGTGGTCAAACATGTGATGGGGCGACCGGTAAATGTCGAGGGTAACGCCAGGCATCCGGCCAGTCTTGGCGCGATCGATGCCTTTGCGCAGGCGCAGTTGCTGGATTTCTACGATCCCGACCGTGCCGCGCAAATCAATGTGCGCTCCGAGCCCTCCGACCCGCAGAGTCTGCAAGCCGCTCTGATGACGCAACGCGCGCTGTTCGCGCAGAGCCAGGGCAAGGGTCTGCGGATTCTGACCGGCACGATCACTTCCCCGACGCTCGCGGCGCAGCTCGCGGCGCTGCGCAGGCAATACCCGCAGGCGCAATGGACGCAGTGGCAGCCGGTCAGCCGCGATGCAGTGCGCCAGGGTGCCCGACGCGCCTATGGACAGGCCGTTGATGTGATCGCGCACCTGGAGCGGGCGGACGTGTTGTTGACGATCGATAGTGACCTGCTGAGTGCGGCGCCTGGCCGGTTGCGCTATGCGCGCGACTTTGCGAGCCGCCGCAACCCGACACGCTCGCCGATGAGCCGAGTTTACGCGATCGAGCCCACGCCCACGCTGATCGGCTCGGTGGCTGATCACCGCTTCATTGCGGAGCCGGATGAATTGCAACGTATCGTGGGCGCGCTGGCCGCAGGCATTCTGGAGAATGCGCCCAGCGCCTCGATGCCCGATTGGGTCGGCGCCGTCATTGACGATTTGAAGGCGGCGCATGGCCGGGCGCTTGTGCATGTGGGGGCCGATCAGCCGCCTGAAATCCACGCGCTCGCGCATGCGATGAATGAGGCGCTCGGCGGGCGCGGCGCAACCTTCGACCTGATTGATTCGGTCGTGTA
>JBEKWD010000493.1:0-5489 GCA_049513435.1 Steroidobacteraceae bacterium
GCCTGGTGCCGGTGCCCCTGCTGCCGGATGGGATAACGCCGTGATGGTGGACTCGTTATCCTGACAACCCATATAAGATGAGTCGGGCTCGTCACGGAGAGGGGACTTGGAAGACAAGCCGACCGAAGCCGCGGCTCAAGACCCGCCACAGAGCGGGTCCGGGACACCTGCGCCTTCGATCTCTACGGCGCCGATAGCCCGCGCTCCCCACGAAGCTAAAGCGTCATGGTGGGGTAGCGTCTGGCCCCGCATCAAGGAACACAAGATCGCGCAATGGACGGTCGCGTATGCGGCCTTTGCGTTTGTGGCGTTGCACGGCGCGACGCTTCTCAGCGATGCCCTCGAATGGCCGCACGTCATCGTACGGCTTGTGACGTTCCTGTTGATCCTCGGGTTTCCGATCGTGCCCATCCTCGCCTGGTATCATGGCGTACGAGCATTGAAGCGCGTCAGCGGCTCGGAGCTGATCATCATTGCCTTGTTGCTCGCGATCGGCGGCGGCCTACTCTGGCTTGTTCCACGCCCAAATGCCGAACGCGCCAGGACCGAAACTCCGAGCCCACTGGCGACGATCAACCCGAAGCCCGAGACCACTGAGGCCGCATTCAACCCTCCGGCGCACTCCATCGCCGTACTGCCTTTCGTGAACATGAGTGGGGATCCCAAGGAGGACTATTTCTCGGACGGCATCAGCGAGGAGCTGCTCAATGCGCTCTCGCGCTTGAATGATCTGCAGGTAGTCGCGCGAACATCATCGTTCTCATTCAAGGGGAAAGATGTCGATGTGTCCACGATTGCGCATAAATTGAATGTTGGGGCAGTTCTAGAGGGCAGCGTCCGTCGGGCTGGAAATACGGTGCGCATCACCGCGCAGTTGATCAACACCGTGACAGGCTTTCATCTGTGGTCTGAGACCTATGACCGACCGCTCAACGACATCTTCAAGGTACAGACCGAGGTGGCCACCGCGGTAGCGCAGCAGCTGGAGATCAAGCTTGCCGGCAATGAGTCCGCGAAGCTCGACGTCGGCGGAACTAAGAATCCGGAGGCCTACGATGCCTACCTGCGCGCCCAACGTGTGCGCCAAGAGAATGAAGGGGGGGCGATGAATCGGACCGTCGTGGAGGCGGTCGATAAGGCTATCGCACTCGATCCAGAGTACGCCGCGGCCTACGCGTTGCGCGCGCCCGCACTGGCAACACTTTCGTATGAACCTAAATTGGAGGGGGCCAAGGCTCTGCGCGAGCAGGCTATCGCGTCGGCCGAGCGCGCGGTGGCACTGGCGCCAGATTTGGGCGATGCACACGTCGCGCTCGGATATGTGCGCTCATTGCTCCTTCAGGATTTTAATGGCGCCGGGGTCGAATTCGACCGAGCCTTGGCGTTGGCGCCAGGCAGCGCGGACGTGCAACGCTATGCCGCCGGTTACTTGGCTGATATGGTTCATTTTGAGCCGGCGTTCGTCGCGACGCAGCGCGCACTTATTCTTGATCCGCAGTATTACCGATCTTATTTCCAACAGGCAGTAATTCTCTATTATGCAAGGCGATACGGGGAGGCTATCGCGGCGATGCGGCATGCGCAGGCACTTCAGCCTGGATCAACCGATGTGGGTCGCCAGTTAATCGAGTTTCTCTTTGTCTCGGGCCAGGTAGAGCAGGCGCGGCAGCTCCTTGAGACGCCCACGAGCACGATCGACGAACGCGGTGTCGTCGAGATCCAGTCAGCGGTCTATCACACCCTAAGGATCGCCGAACGCGATCGAGTCCAGATCCTGTCAATGGTCTATCACACTCTCGGTCGGCAGGCCGATGCCCAAAATGAACTCGACGAATACAAAAAGATCGTAGGAGATGATAGGCCATATCGCATCGCGACGGTCTACGCACAGTGGGGCAACGCGCCGGCTGCATTGCGGTGGTTGGACCGAGCCGTGCAAGCGCACGACATTTATCTTTCGCACCTAAAGGTTGATCCGCTACTCGATCCGATCCGCAGTGAGCCGCAGTTCAAGGCACTTGTGGCGCGAATGAAGTTTCCGCCCTAATTCAATCGGTGGCCTGCCCGAGAGCTGCCGGTCGTCAGAGGCCGGAGTGGGTCAGGAGCCGGCATAGCGGAGAAGATGTCGCCCATCCCGCCTGCTGCGGAGCGAGGCGCCGGCCAGCGGTCCATCCAGTAGTCCGCGGCGCAGCAAGCTGTATGTAACCGTCCGGAGCTGGCCGTCTTGACGGCGTGATCAGGCCGCGAGTCGCAGCGATGGAAGCTGGGTAGCGAGGTTCCATGGCAGCAACTCTTCGATGCGATTGATCGGATGCTCAGCGATGCCGCCGTCATCGGAGCCAGCGAATAGCCAGTTCTTGCGGCCTAAGGCTACTGCTCGTAGTGCGCGTTCCGCGGCGTTATTGTCGATCTCGAGCCTCCCGTCATCGCGGTAACGCGTGAGCGCCGTCCAATTCGTAAGCGCATAGCGGATCGCTACGGCAAGCTCGCTCTTCTTTGACAAGGTCGTGACTGTTGTGTGCAACCAGGCCCGAAGCGACTCGAGCTCCGGCCCCGCGCGTGCCTGGCGTACGAGGCGACGTTCATCGGGCGGGCGGCCGCGGATCTCAGCTTCAACTCCGTAGAGCCGTCCGATCCGATCGAGTGCTTCGGCAGCAATCGGTGAGGCCAGCGCCACCTGGATGTCGTAGAACTTGCGCCTCACGTGTGCCCAGCAGGCTGCTTCCTGGATGCGCTCGCCGTAGAGCCGATCAAAGCCAGCGAAGGCATCCGCCTGCAGCACTCCGGTAAAGCTCGCCAGATGCGCTCGCGGCCGCTCGCCCTTGCGATCGGGTGAGTAACGGAAGAAGACTGCTGGCGGCTCATTGCTGGCGGCAGGCCGATCATCCCGAACGTACGTCCACAGCCGTCCCTGCTTGGTGGTTCCTCGACCCGGGCACAGCACCGGTACCGGCGTATCGTCGCCGTGAAGCTTGTAGCTTGACAGTACGTAGCGCACGAGGGCTTGCACCAGCGGCTCGAGTAACGCACTGGCCCCGCCCACCCAATCCGCCAACGTCGAGCGATCAAGCTCGAGACCCTCGCGGGCGTAGATCTGGCTCTGACGATACAGCGGCAGATGATCGCAGTACTTGGATACCAGTACGTGAGCGAGCAAGCCTGGGCCTGCAATGCCGCGCTCGATGGGGCGGCTCGGGGCACTGACCTGCACGATCTTCTGGCAACTGGCGCAGGAGAGCTTCGGGCGCACGTGTCGAATGACCTTATAGCGGCCCGGGACATACTCGAGCATCTCCGAGACGTCCTCGCCCAAGCGGCGCAGCTCTCCGCCACAGGCCGGGCACGTGCAGGGCGGATCGTGCACGATCTCCTCGCGCGGCAGATGTTCGGGCAGGGGACGGCGAGCAGGCTGAGTGGGCGCTTGCTTGACGGCAGGGCGCACATGAACTGGCCTTTGTGCGAGGCTCGCCTCCAGATCCTCGATCGACAGTTGCATCTGCGTGAGCTCGCGATCGAGCTGCTCGGAGGAGCGGCCGTACTTCTGGCGCTTGAGGCACGCGATCTCAAAGCGCAGCTTCTCGAGCTCGAGTTTTTGGGAAAGCACGAGCGCTTCGGCGACTTCCAGCTTCGCGCTGCGCTCGGCGAGGGCGGCATCGCGTTGGATGAGGACGCCCTTTAGGGCTTCGACGTCGTTCGGCAGATCTGCCGCTTCAGGCATAGGCCATTATAGCAAGCGCGGCAGTACGTGGCGAGAGAATAGTGCTATAAAACAAGCTCTTTTTACACCGCCAGCTGTGGCTCAGCGGTGCGGATCGGACGCCGCCAATCAATCCCCTCAAGTAGCATCGAGAGCTGCGCGGCACTCAAGGCAACCGTGCCGTGCGTCGCCTGCGGCCACACGAAGCGGCCGCGTTCTAAACGCTTGGCGAACAGACACAGCCCATCCCCACTCCACCAAAGGACCTTTACCCTGTCTCCGGCACGGCCTCGAAACACGAACAGTTGACCAGAGAAGGGATCCTCAGTCAGCTGCGTCTGCACGATGGCCGACAGTCCATCGAATCCCTTGCGCAAATCTGTCGCGCCGGCTGCGAGCCACACCTGCACGCCCGCGGGCAACGCGATCATCGCGATGAGAGCGCTGCGATCAGATCCTTGATCAGTGCACGATCGATCCGGCCTCGGATGCGTAGTCGTCGTCCACCTTCAAACTCAATCTCCACACATGCCGCCGATACCTTGGCTGCCACTTTGGAAACGCCAGCGCGTTCGCTCGGCAGCACCGTCGGCGTCGATACCTTCACCGGCAGCAATGCGCTACGATCGGCGCAAGGCCCTTCCGTCAGCACCCCTTGGCGATACTGACGTCGCCAAACCGACAGCAGGTTGGCATTGACGGCATGTCGAAGGGCAACTTCCGGCACCGAGGCGCCAGGACGTTCGGTCTCATCGACCATGGCCCGCTTCTCGGCAATCGTATACGTGCGTCTTGGTCCGCTGCGACGACCGAGCTTGTCCGTCATCACGGCTGGGGAAGTGCCCATCTGAACCTGAACCTTAAGCGGGCACGTAATACGTGCCCATCTAGTTAGCCAGGCTCCATCATCCCGTCAGGCCACGCGGCTCGCCAGACGGTGATAAGCGGACGGTTACGCCGGTCGGCTGCCCGGGCATTCGCGCATCTTGCCGTACTTCGAAAATAGGTATTGGAGATGCAGTGCGACCGAATGAGTTTCCTGCCCCGTCGTATGTGCGTGATACGGGTTATGCTCCGGATCGGCAGGTTGGTTTAGCAATATCGGAGACGGAACAACAGGGAATCTTGTTCCTCTCGGCGGATTAGCAAGCTGAGTTGATTGAATCCACGTCCAGCCGCCGAATTTCTTACGCTTTGCAAACGCGTCGCCCTGTCGCCTACAGAGAGGTGCTAGGAAGTTAAGCACCTTCTTGTCAATGCTGCGCTCTCCGAGTCGATCAAACGAAACTTCGATCGGCGAGCGTCTCTCCTCGAAATGCCGAAGGTCCAGATATTCCTTTTTTGGTTTCTGGTCCTTGGCCCCGACGAGGTCAGGCTCGTCAAAGAGGCGGCGGCCAATCGGCTCTTGCGGGCCGACCGGAGCCCCCGGATTAGGGATCCATCGCTCCGCCATGCTCTCTGTCGCGAAGCCGCGCGGTGATTGCTTTGAGTGCGTCGCGGACTGTCGAAGGGCTCTCCGCGGTCAATTCGATTTTAGTTTCTTCCGGGTCACCATCAACGACAGCAAGCGCAATAAATTGCGTCTGTGAGATTACAGCGTTCATGACTCCGCGCGGTGCGCGGAACTCCGCGACCAGATCACCGGTAGCTGAGCTATAAATGTGAGGCTCGCTTGGCAGCACGTCGGAAGCCAGTTGAAAGAATGCGGTCGCTGCCGATGCAATATCGGAAGTCAACCACTGACCTTCATTTTCATGCTCTTGGCCCGGGGGCAAGACAGAATTGCGGATGC
>JBEKWD010000494.1:0-2541 GCA_049513435.1 Steroidobacteraceae bacterium
CCTGAAATCCGCGAGCTCTTCGCCGCGCTGGATCATGCCGGGGACATCCCCGAGCGCGCCGGTGCGCGTGTCCTGATCGGCGAGGCCGGGCTGGAGGCCCTCGGCACGCGCGTGCGCTTCTCGCTACAAGTGAGCGATGAGCGCTTGCTCGAGGTACGCTATCGTGCGTACGGCTGCCCTCATACGCTCGCGACCTGCGAGTGGCTGGCGCGCTCGCTCGAGGGCCAGTCGCTGGCAGCGCTCAAACCCGGCAATCCGATTGCCTGGGCACAGCATCTGGGCGTTCCGGCCGCTAAACTCGGGCGATTGCTCGTGGTGGAGGACGCACTGCTCGCGGGGCTGACCCAGTGTGACAATGCATTGTCGCTAAACGTAGTAAAATGAATTATCTGGAGAGTTGACTTATGGCAATTTCCCTTAGCGAGTCGGCAGCTGCGCGGGTACGCGACCGCCTGGCCCTTCGTGGCCGGGGGCTGGGGTTGCGCATCGGCGTGAAGGCCAGCGGCTGCTCTGGGTACAGCTATGTCATTGATTACGCCGATGAGGCCCGGGTGGACGACCGCGTATTCGAATCCGAGGGGGTCAAGGTCTACGTGGACGCGGCCAGTCTGGCGGCGCTGGACGGCATGCGTATCGATTTCGTGCGCCAGGGGCTCAACGAAAGCTTCCGCTTCGAGAATCCGAACGCGCAGGGCGAGTGCGGTTGTGGCGAGAGTTTTACGGTCTGAAATCCCTTAAAACACCGGTACTTCCGCGTTTGATTGGATTGCCCGCCGAGCCTCGCACGCCTATACTGCCGGCCGTTTTTCGGCACGGAGCTCATCATGGCGCTCGAGCGCACCTTGTCCATCGTCAAGCCCGACGGCGTAGAGCGCAATCTGATTGGCGAGGTGTATCGGCGCTATGAGAGCCAGGGTCTGCGCATTATCGCGGCCCGCATGCTCCGGCTCACAGTCGAACAGGCACAGCTCTTCTACGCCGTGCATCGCGAGCGGCCCTTTTACGCCTCGCTGGTGCGATACATGAGCTCCGGCCCCGTGATCGCGCAGGTGCTCGAGGGCGAGAACGCAGTGGCCAGGCATCGCGAGATCATGGGCGCCACGGATCCTGCCAAGGCGGCCGCCGGCACGATCCGCGCTGATCTGGCGCAAAGCATCGAGGCCAACGTCGTACATGGCTCGGACGCCCCCGAGACCGCTGCTCGCGAGATTGGATTTTTCTTCAACGCCACGGAGATCTGTCAGCGCACCTGACGCGCGGCAGCACAGCATGCCCACGCACGGCACCGAGGCAACGGCGATGATCGCGGATGCAGCGGCGCGCGTTAATCTGCTCGACATGCCGCGAGCGCAGCTCGAAGCCTGGTGTGCCACAGTCGGCTCAAAGCCGTTTCGCGCTCGCCAGCTCATGAACTGGATCTACAAGCGCGGCTGCGATCGCTTCGATCAGATGAGCGATCTGGCCAAAGGCTTTCGCGCTCAGCTCACCGAGCAGGCGCAGATCACGCTGCCCGAGATCCTCACCGTGCAGCGTGCCAGTGATGGCACCTGCAAATGGCTGCTGCGCGCCGACTCATCCCAGGCCTTCGAGACCGTCTACATCCCCGAGAGCGATCGGGGCACCTTGTGCATCTCCTCGCAGGTCGGTTGCGCCCTGGATTGTGCGTTCTGTGCGACCGCGCAGCAGGGGTTCAATCGCAATCTGAGCACCGCTGAGATCGTGGGCCAGGTCTGGCTCGCGAACCGCGAGCTCGGTTTCAGGCCCGGCGGGGAACGCATCGTCACCAACGTCGTGCTCATGGGCATGGGCGAGCCGCTCGCGAACCTGCGCAACGTGATCCCGGCGTTGCACATTTTCCTGGATGATTTTGGATTCGATCTCTCGCGCCGGCGCGTGACGCTGTCGACCTCGGGTCTGGTGCCGCAGATCTACCGGCTCGCGCAGGAGAGCAACGTCGCGCTCGCGGTCTCGCTGCATGCGCCGGACGATGCACTGCGCAGCGAGCTCGTGCCGATCAATCGCGTGCATCCGATCGCGGAGCTGCTCGAGGCGTGTTGGCATTATATCGACGAGCGCAACGGGCGCAGCGTGACCTTCGAGTACGTGATGCTCGAGGGCATCAACGATGCGCCGTCGCAGGCGCAGGCGCTGGCACGTCTGCTGCGGGGTCATCCGGCCAAGGTCAACTTGATCCCATTCAATGCGTTCGCGGGTACGCGCTTTTGTGGCTCGCCCGAGAGCACCATCGCGCGCTTTCGCGACGAGCTGCTGCGCGCGGGCGTGATGGCGACCGTGCGGCGCACGCGCGGTGCAGACATCGACGCGGCCTGCGGCCAGCTCGTTGGCCGCGTGCTCGATCGCACGCTGGTGCGGCTGGGCACACGCGTCGGCCGCGCCCAGGCCCGCGCGGTCGCAGGCGCGAGTCCATGAACATGGGCAAAGTAAGCCGCAGAGTCTCGCCGTGGCGGACATGGCCGCTTGCGAGCGGCTTGCTGGCGACACTGGGGATCGCCGCCTGTCAGAGTAACAGGGCACCGCATA
>JBEKWD010000495.1:0-2528 GCA_049513435.1 Steroidobacteraceae bacterium
GCCGTACCGGGCGCTGCCGCCGCGAGCGACGCCGCGACAGTGCCAGGCGGCGCTGCAGCAGGCGGGGAGGGCACTGCGACGCGTTCGCTCGATGAGCAGATCCAGGATCTGAAGAAGGACGTGGTTGATCTGAACAAGGATCTGTTCATGCTCGAGGAGGAGCTATTGTTTCCGGCCAACACGCAGGTGGCCGTGTTCGTGTCGATGGATGTCGGTGATTTCTTCGCGCTCGACTCGGTCTCGCTGAAAATCGACAGCCATGAGGTCAGTAACTATCTGTACACGCCGCGCGAAGTCACCGCTCTGCTCAAGGGCGGCGTGCAGCGCCTCTACGTCGGCAATCTCAGGTCCGGTCAGCACGAGCTGATTGCATTGTTCAATGGCAAAGGACCGCACGAGCGCGCCTATCGGCGGGCGGCGAGCGTTCGCTTCGAGAAAGGCGTAGGCGCGAAGTATCTGGAGCTCAAGATCACCGATCACCAGCGCGCGCAACAGCCCGAATTTGAAATCAAGGATTGGGAATAGCATGCCGATCAGCGCCAGGCGCCTCGCCTTGGCTCTTGCGCTGAGCGCGGCGCTGGGTTGGCCGAGCGCGCAGGCGGCGCGCAAGAGCGATCCGAACAAGCTGCCGAGCATCCGCGTACAGGATCTGCATTACGGCGAGGTCTTGTTCCAGTTTTACGCCGGGCAGGAATTCCAGGCGCTCACGGAGCTCGAGGCTTTCAGCCAGTGGCAGCGCATGCCGCATCATGCGGCCGACGCGGATCTGCTGGCCGGCGGGCTGTATTTGTCACTCGGCATGCACAACGAGGCCGGCCGGCGTTTCGAGCGCCTGCTCACCAATGATGTGCCAGTCGGCGTGCGCGATCGCGCCTGGTTCTATCTGGCGAAGATCTGGTACGAGCGCGGCTACTACGATCGCAGCGAAGCCGCGCTGGATCACATCGGGGCCAGCATGGGCGCCGAGCTCGATGCCGAGCGCAACCACTTGCTCGTCAATGCCTTGATGCGCCAGCAGCGCTATGACGATGCCATCGTGCAGCTTAAGGCCTTTCAGGGCAGCTCGGATTGGATGGCCTACGCACGCTTCAATCTCGGCGTGGCGCTGGTGCGCGCCGGGCGCCTCGAGGAAGCCGCTCCAATCCTCACCCAGGTCGGTACCCTCGATACCAACAGTGAAGAGCTGTTGAACCTGCGCGATAAGGCGAATCTGGCGCTCGGCTATGCCTATCTGCAGGCCAATCAGAGCGCGCTCGCGCGCGTGCCGCTCGAGCGCGTGCGCCTGAACGGACCGTATTCCACGCGCGCACTGCTCGGGGCTGGTTATGCCCACGCCGAGCTGGGTGAGTATCAGGCGGCATTGACGCCCTGGCTTGAATTGCATGGGCGCGACCTGCTCGATGCGGCGGTCCAGGAATCCTACCTCGCGGTGCCGTACGCCTTCAGCAAGCTCGATGCCAATGCGCAATCGGCCGACTATTACGAGAGTGCGCTGACTTCCTTTGCCGCCGAGTCGCAAAATCTCGACACGGCGATTGCGAAAGTCGGCAACGGTCACATGCTCGATGACCTGCTCGGGGAGGACAAGGATGCGCGCTATGGCTGGTTCTGGCAGCTCAAGGCGCTGCCGGATGCGCCGCAGTCGCGTTATCTGTACAGCGTACTGGCGGACAACGATTTCCAGGAGGGTCTGAAGAATTATCGCGACCTCGCGTTCATGCAGGGGACGCTGCGGCATTGGGACGAGAGCATGGAGGCGTTCGCAGCCATGACCGACACGCGCGCGCGCGCCTACGCCGAGCGCCTGCCGCGCACCGATGCGCTGCTGCAAACCGATGCGCCGCTGCGGCTGCGCGAGGCTCGTGCGAGGGTCGGCTCGAACCTGGACGCGATCGAGACTACCGCCGATGTCGTCGCGCTGGGTACGCCGAAGGAGCGCGCGCAATGGGCGCGCGTCGAGCGCCTGCAAGAGCAGCTGGCCTCACTGCCGGCCGGCGAGGCGCTCGATCAGGCCCGTGACAAGCTGCGGCTGATCAGGGGCGCGCTCTACTGGCAGCTCGATGCCGAGTTCAAGGCCCGCAGCTACGAGCAGCGTCGCTCGCTGCGCGAGCTCGATGCAGCGCTCGAGGAATTACAGAATCGCTGGGTGCGCGTGCAGCAGGCGCGCGCGACGGTACCCAGCGATACGGATGAGTTCTCAGCGCGCATTGCAGCGCTGGCGGCTCGAGTGCAGACCGTGCGCTCCCGGCTCGCGGACGCCTCGCAGCAGCAGAACCAGTATCTCGAGGGCGTCGCGGTCGCGGAATTGCGTGCGCAGCAGCAGCGCCTCGATTCCTATGCCCTGCAGGCGCGTTTCGCGCTCGCGGGTATCTACGATCGCGCCGCCGATCAGGCCGGTGAGCCAGCCGCGACACCGCCCGCTGCCGAGGCGCCGCCGAGCGCGCAGCCTGCGGTACCTGCGGAGCCTCGATGAGACACTGGCGTGAACACGCGGTGCGGCGTTGCGTGTTGCTGTGTGCAGCCGCGGC
>JBEKWD010000496.1:0-4571 GCA_049513435.1 Steroidobacteraceae bacterium
GCCTCGGAGTAGCGCTCGGCGCGCGCCGCGAGACCTTCATGGGTCTTGCCGGCCTCGGCGACCTGGTGTTGACCTGCACGGACGATCATTCGCGCAATCGCCGTTTCGGTCTCGCGCTCGGCCAGGGCGAGCCGGTCCAGTCGGCGCTGCAAGCGATCGGACAAGTGGTCGAGGGCTATGCGGCCGCGTTCGCGCTGCGCCGTGTGGCCGAGCGCGAGCGCGTGGTCATGCCAATCGCCGAAGGCATTTTCGGCGTTCTGTACGAGGGCCTGGCAGCCGAGCAAGTCGTGCGCGGCCTGATGTTGCGGCCGATCAAGCCGGAGTTCGACTAGGCATCCGCAGGCGTGCTAGCGAAAGGCCTGCTGGCGCCAGGCCTCGTAGACAACGATCGCCACGGCATTGGACAGATTCAGACTGCGGTTGCCCGAGCGCATCGGAATCGAGAGCCGCTGCGCGATCTTGAGCCCGGCGAGCGCGCCCTCAGACACCCCGCGCGTCTCCGAGCCAAATAACAGCGCGTCCCCGGGCGCGAAGCGCGCCTGGCCGTAGCACTGAGCGCTGCCGGTCTCGATCACATAGAGCGCAGGCTCGCCGAGCACCTGCAGACACAGCCCCAGGCTCGCATGCGTCTGCACAGACGCCAAGCTCGCATAATCCAGACCCGCCCGCCGCACGGAGCGGCGGTCCAGCTCGAAGCCCAGCGGCTCGATCAGATGCAGCCGGCAACCCGTATTGGCGCACAAGCGGATGACGTTGCCGGTATTGGGGGGAATTTCCGGCTCGTGCAGGATCACATGGAACACACGCACCTTCCGAGATTTCCGAGCAATAATGTTCCCATGGCCACCGCCACCACCGCCGCTTCCGCTGCCGCCGCGCCGACGGGGCTGCCCGGCGCGCTGACGACGCGCTTCTGCGGCCTGGAGCTGCAATCCCCGATCGTATTGCTCTCGGGCTGCGTGGGCTTCGGCGAGGAATATACGCGCGTCGAGGGCTTCTCCAACCGTGACGCGGGCGCGATCGTGCTCAAGGGAACGACCGGCGCCGCGCGGCTCGGCAATCCGCCACATCGCATCTGGGAGACGAGCGGCGGCATGCTCAATGCCATCGGCTTGCAAAATCCCGGCGTCGATCATGTCGTGCGCCATATCCTGCCGGCGCTGGATTTCACCGAGACGCGCTTCATTGCCAACGTCTGTGGCTCGACCATCGAGGAGTATGTCGAAGTCACGCGGCGCTTCGATGATTCGCCTATCGATGCGATCGAGATCAATATTTCCTGCCCGAACGTCAAGGCGGGCGGCGTAGAGTTCGGCAACGTGCCGGAGATGTCGGCACGCGTGGTCGCCGCCTGCAGACGCGTCACGCGCAAGCCGCTGATCACCAAGCTCTCGCCGAATCAGACCGACATTCGCGAGAATGCGCGCCGCTGCATCGAGGCGGGCACTGATGCATTGGCCGCTATCAATACTCTGACCGGCATGGCGATTGATATCACGACGCGCCGGCCCGTGATCGGTCATGGCCAGGGCGGCCTGTCCGGGCCGGCCATCAAGCCGATCGCGCTGCTCAAGGTCAAGGAAATCTATGAGGTGGCGGGACCGAAGCGCATTCCAATCATCGGCCAGGGCGGCATCACGTGTGCGCAGGATGCATTGGAATTCATCATAGCCGGGGCCAGCGCCGTCGGCCTCGGCACGGCACTGTTTTACGAGCCGCTGTTATGCCAGCGTGTCAATCAGGGGATCGCCGAATATTTGAGTGCGCAGGGCCTGCAATCCGTAGCGCAGCTGGTTGGCGCGCTGCGCTCGCCAGAGCCGGGCACGCCGCGGACGCCGGGAACCTAGATCGGGGCCGGCTCGGTGGGCTAAAGTCCAGCGCATGAGCATTGCGCAGGAGCTGGAGCGGCTGCAGGCGCTGCATGATCGCGGCGCGATCAGCGCCGAAGAGTTTGCGCGCGCTAAGGCCCGCGTGCTCGACCCGGCGGCAGCGGACGGCGGCAATCAGCGCCCGTTATTGCATCAGCTCGCCCGCTCGAGCAGCGATCGCTTAATCGGGGGGGTCTGCGGCGGGCTCGGCGCGCACACCGATCTGCCTTCCTGGGCCTGGCGACTGATCTTCTGCCTGACACTGCTGTATTTCGGCGCCGGCATCGTGATCTACCTGCTGTTGTGGATATTCCTGCCATTGCAGGAGTAGCCGGTCGCAATATGCGCAGCCTGAGCGCACGCGAGCTCTGGGGGAGCGTGCTGTGCGCATGCGTCCTGCTGTTACGGGTGTTGTATGTGTTGCTCGATTCGCCGCTGGCGCATCTGTATTCGGACCCCTTGCGCCATTGGAACAATGCGCGCGATTTTCTACACCCCACGCTCATGGGCAGTGGGGATCCGTACCTATACCAAGTGTGGCTGTTCGTGCTGCAGCACATCGCCGGCACGGGCAGTGCCGCGATACTGGCCGGCTGCGCACTGTTGTGCGCGGCGATGCCCTACGGCTGGTATCGCGCGTTGCGCGAGCTGGCGCTTCGCCTTTGCTTTCACGTTGCGCGCGTGGCGCAAGCGCACCGAGGCGGCCTTTGCGCTCGCCTGCGCGCTATGGCTTGCCGTGTGCTTTACGCGCATCGTATTGCTGCCGCTCGCACTATTGTGCCTGGGCTGGCTGTGGACGCTGCAGCGACGACGCTTGCGCGCCATGCTGCTCGCGCTGTGCCTGACGGGGGCGATTGCGGTCCCGGCCGGCCTGCACGGCCGCGCCGCGCTCGGCTATTTCGCGCCGCTCGGCAATCTGTATTTCAACCAGATCTATTTGGCGAGCGAGCGCAAGAACATCCAGCTCGACTTCGGCGCGCAGGGGCGCTACATCTTCGGCAGCCCGAGCTTCTACAACGCAACTTTCTATCCGTTCTCGAACTGGACCACCCGACGCCAGGACACCTACGCAATTTCGATCGATACACGCCACGGCCGCGCCGATTGGATCCGCGAGCTCGAGCGTGCCCGATCGCAGCCTCCGAGCTGGCGCTGGCGCGACTTTGCGGAGAATCTTTGCTACCTGTTCTTCGGTCAGCCATGGCCCGCGAATCTTGACGCTGTCCTGGGCGCACCTGTGATCTGGTCGCGCTGGCTCTGGTTGCCCGCCGTAATGTGGACGCTGCTGGCCAGCGCGCGCGGACGCTACCGCGGACGCGAATGGCTCATAGCGCTGGGTGCGCTGTCGAGTCTGCTGCTCCTGGTCCTGCAACATGAGGCCATCATGGAAGGCCGCTATCGAGCGCCCATCGAGCCGATTTTCATCGCGGCGATCGTATTGTCCGTGCGTGCGCGCTCTGCATCGCGCGAGCCGGACGCTCGGCCATGAGCGCGAAGCGTGCACGGCCCCGAGCGCCGGCGGGCTCACCGCCGCCGCGCGGTACGCCTGCGTGTCCACAGTCGGCAACCCATGCAGGCGTCGCCTGGAGCGGCGTGAGCGCCATGCTGCTCGCCGTGACGGTACTGAATTTCGTCACCCCGGTGCACGATATCGCCTATCAGGCGCTGATCGTCATGGGCGCCGCGGCGCTTGGCATTTTTTTACCCGATCTGCTCTGGCAGAAAGTGCAGCGACGCGTGCTCGTATCCCCGGGGGCCGGCAACTGGCCGCGCTCGCTGATCAAATTCGTCGGGCTACTGGGCTCCCTCGGTTTCCTCGCGCTGCTGTACTGGCTGTTTCCCGAGTACCGGCTGCTTGGCTTCTATTCGCATTACTGGGCGGCGCTGCGAGTGCTGCTGCCGTTGTGGGCACTGCTGGGGCTGCCGTATTTGTATTGGGTCGACCGGCGCCTGCGCGAGCCGCACGATGCGCTCTGGCAGCTCGGTCGTGTCATGACGCTGCAGTGGCACGATGTGCGCGCGGCGCAGATTGGACAGCATCTGCTCGGCTGGCTGGTCAAAGGCTTTTATCTGCCATTGATGTTCACCTATTTCTGCGGCGATCTGGACAAGCTGCTGCATTACGATCTGAGGCTCTTGCATGGCTTCAGCGGCTACTACGATTGGGCCTATTTCACGCTCTATTTCATCGATGTCGCGCTCGTGTCGATGACCTATCTGATGTCGCTCAAGCTCACCGATACGCATATCCGCTCCACCGAACCCACGGCGCTGGGCTGGCTGGTTGCGCTCATATGCTACGAGCCGTTCTGGTCGTTGATTGGCCGCCAGTACCTGGCGTACGACACGGGTCCGGGCTGGGGCGTCTGGCTGCGGGGCGTACCCTGGCTCTATGGGCTTTGGGGCTGCCTGATTCTGCTGCTGATCTTCATCTACGTCTGGTCGACGGTAGCCTTCGGCGCCCGATTTTCCAACCTGACTCACCGCGGCATCATCACCAACGGCCCGTATCGCTATACCAAGCATCCAGCCTATCTGGCCAAGAACCTGTCCTGGTGGCTGATCGCGATGCCGTTCATGCCGAGCGGCAATGGCGCGCAGCTCCTGCGCTCCTGCACACTGTTGGTCCTGCTCAATGCCGTTTACTACCTGAGGGCCAAGACCGAAGAGCGCCACCTCGCGCTCGATCCTGTGTATGAGCAA
>JBEKWD010000497.1:0-2511 GCA_049513435.1 Steroidobacteraceae bacterium
GGCCTGCAAGCGCCTCCAGCACCGCGCGCGGATAGACCGCTCCGGTGGGATTGTTGGGATTGATGATGACGATGGCGCGCGTGCGCTCGCTGATCAGCCGTGCAAGCTCGTCCGGGTCGGGCACGAAGGCATGCTCGGGGCGGCAGGGGTAGTGCACCGCGCGACCGCGGTTCAGGGTGACCCCGGCGGTCCACAGCGGGTAATCGGGACTGGGCACCAGCACTTCGTCGCCATCGTTCAACAGCGCCCGCAGGGTGAGGTCGATGAGCTCACTCACGCCGTTGCCGATGAACACTTCCTCGGCGCTGACGCCGGTTACGCCGCGACCCTGTTGCTGCATGACCACGGCTTCGCGTGCCGGAAAGATTCCCTTCTGATGACAGTAGGCTTCGCTCTCGGACAGGTTCTCGATCATCGCCAGGCGCATGGTCTCCGGCGTTCGAAATCCGAACAGTCCAGGATTGCCGATGTTGAGCGAAATGATCTCGTAGCCGAGCCGCTCGAGCTCGTGGGCGCGGCGCGCGAGTCGGCCACGAATCTCGTAGCGAACGCCCTTGAGCGAGTCACTGGGTCTGACGTGCGTATCCATACTCATGGGTGCGCAGCGTACCGCGAGGCGCCTCGCGACGCGAGCAATCGCTGCAGGGATTCGAGTGGCGGCTCGACTAGAGCTGCGCGAGCACTGCTTCGGCGGCCGAGACCTTAAACTGCCCGGGGGCCTCGATGTTCAAATGCGTGACCACACCGTTATCGACCACCATGGCGAAGCGCTGCCCGCGTGAACCCATGCCATGGCCCTTCGCATCGAGCTCAAGACCCAGTGCACGCGTGTAGTCACCGTTGCCATCGGCGAGCATCAGCACGTTCTCGCCGACGTTGGAGGCCTTGCCCCAGGCACTCATGACGAACACGTCGTTGACGGCCATGCAGGCGATGGTATCAATGCCCTTGGCGCGAAGCTGTGCCCCGAGACTCAGATAGCCCGGCAGGTGCTTCGCATGGCAGGTCGGGGTAAAGGCGCCGGGCACGGAGAACAGCACCACGCGCTTGCCATTGAACAATTCGCCGGTGCTGAGGTCGCGAGGTCCGCTGTCGGACATGATCTTGAACTGACCGGCGGGCGCGCGCTCACCAACCTTGATGGACATGAGCCTGCCGCCCTCAGGCGCTACGCGCGCCGGCGTGCAACGCCCACAACTTTCCGAGCCGCGCGTAGCTCTGATTGCTCGAAGCGGCAACCTTCTCGAAGGCTTTCTGCGCTGCCGCGTTATCGTGCGCTCGTAGTTGCGCGATGCCGATCAGCAGGTTGGCCTCATCCGGATATTTGAGGTTGCCCTTGGCGATACCCTGGCTCACCGCTGCGATCGCCTTGTCGTTTTGCCCGTAACTCAGGTAGGCCGCGCCGACCTGTACGAGTCCGTCGCCGTTGGCCTCAGCCTGGGCTTTCTTTTCGTTCTCCGTCAGCGACGCCTGGTCGCTTGTGGCCCGTTGCTTCGCACCTTCGAGCAGATGCTGGTAGCGCTCCTTGTCGCGCTGATCGGTGAACACGTTCGCGCCAAATGCCTTTTGCAACACGGCGACCGTCTCGCCAGGATAGCCCGCGTCCAGCGCGATCTCGGCCATGTCGGCGTAGTCCGTGGGCCGATTGAGCACACCCACATCGTTCATCAATCGATAGATGTTCAGCTCCAGATGCGCATCTTTGGTATCCGCGTTCGCGAGCGAAGCCAGCGCATTGGACCAGTACTCCGGCTTCGGGTAGTAGGCCACCAGCTTCTCAACGGCCCGGGATGCGCCGGCCTTATCATCGGCCTTGAGGTCGAACTGCCACAGCAGCTTCAATGAATCCTCATCGGGCTTTTCCAGCTTACTCACGATCTCCTGCATCGTGACCGCCGCTTCCTTGTACTTGCCCGTCAGGTATTCGGACTTCGCGATCAGGTTTTGCGTCTCCACGTCATTGCCGCCGTTCTTGACGACGTCATTGGCCGCGTCGAGCGCCTTGGTATAGTCCTTCTCCTGGAATTCGTAGCCGGCGATGAACTTATAAAACGATCTGCGCTGGTCGGCATTCGTGTACTGCGACTGCACCAGCTGCTGCAGCACCGGCACCACGTTGGCCGTATCGTGCTTGCCGTTATAAGCCTGCAGCAGCAGGCCATTCATCGCATATTGATCATAGGCGCTCTTCTCGCCGGGCACCGCCTGCGCTTCCTTGACGTGAGCGATCGCCTCGTCGTAATTCTTCGCCGCCATCGCGTCCTGGGCCGCCTTGAGCGGCTTGGCCAGAGCACGGGTGACGGTGGGCGCGGCCGCGTCGGCCGCCAGTACTGTGCCGCTGACTCCGAGCAGCGCGATCACCGCCGCGGATAGCACGCACGCCAATGGAAACACGATCCTCGAGCGATTACTCATAAGCGTTGATTAGTCCTCGACGAACTGACTGGTATTGACGAACCCGATCTTCGCCATGTTGTTGTGCTGCGCTGCAGCCAGCACCTTGGCGACCAC
>JBEKWD010000498.1:0-2510 GCA_049513435.1 Steroidobacteraceae bacterium
GGCCGGGTTGTCATTGTCGATCTAAGGGCGGAGCACGCCGCGCGTGTGGCCGCGGAGATCAATCAATCCGGTGCCGCGGCCATCGCCGTGACCGCCGATATCACGCTCGATCGGGACGTTGCCGCCGTGGCCGAGCGTACTGCCGCGGCCTTCGGGCCGGCCGCGATTCTGGTGAACAATGCCGGCATTACCCACAAGAACAGCCCGATGCTGGACGTCGATGAAGCAATGTTCGATCGCGTCTTTGCGGTGAACGTTAAGAGCATCTACCTGACCGCGAAGCATTTCGTGCCGCCGATGCGAAAAATGGGCGGTGGCGCGATCGTCAACATTGCCTCGACTGCAGGCCTGCGGCCACGGCCAGGCCTCACCTGGTACAACGGTTCAAAGGGCGCCGCGATTGCGCTGACCAAATCCATGGCGATCGAATTGGCGCCCGATCGCATTCGCGTCAATGCCATCAACCCGGTGATGGGCGAGACTGGGATGTTGCAGGATCTGCTGCCTGGTCAGGATAGCGCAGCGGTCCGGGCGAGGATTATCGCTACGATACCGTTGGGCCGATTCAGTCAGCCACGTGACATCGCCAATGCCGTCACTTTCCTCGCCAGCGATGAGTCCGATCTGATCACCGGCTCCTGCCTCGAGGTCGACGGCGGCCGGTGTATCTGAAGCAATGAAATCTTATTCGCTGGCGGTTATTCCAGGTGACGGCATCGGCCGTGAAGTCGTGCCGGAAGGATTGCGCGTGCTCGATGCGCTCTCAAAGCGCTTCGGGTTCGCTCTGCACTATGCGCATTTCGATTGGAGCTGCGAGACCTACAAGAGCACCGGCAAGATGATGCCTGATGGCGGTCTTGAGCAGCTACGGCAGCACGATGCGATCTTTCTGGGGGCAGTGGGATTCCCTGGCGTGCCCGATCATATTTCGCTCTGGGGACTGCTGATCCCGATACGACGAGCCTTCGATCAGTACGTCAATCTTCGTCCCGTCAGATTGTTGCCTGGCGTGCCCTGCCAATTGCAGGGAAAGCGGCCGGGCGACATTGACTTCTGGGTCGTGCGCGAAAATACCGAAGGTGAGTATTCGCAGCTCGGCGGTCGCTTCCATGCGGGCAGCGAGGACGAGCTGGTCATCCAGGAATCGGTCTTCACGCGCAAGGGCACCGATCGAATCATGCGTTATGCCTTCGAGTTTGCCCAGAAACTCAATCGGCTGCATGTAACCTCGGCCACGAAATCCAATGGCCTCTATCATTCGATGCCCTTCTGGGATGAGCGCTTCGCTGCGATGTCGCAGAACTATCCTCATATCAGGGCCGATCAGTATCACGTTGATATTCTCGCCGCCCGCTTCGTGATGTCACCGGAAAGATTTGACGTGGTGGTCGGCTCGAACCTGTTTGGCGACATCCTGTCGGATCTCGGGCCGGGCGTCACCGGCACAATCGCGGTCGCACCCTCCGCGAACATCAACCCGGAGCGCCGATATCCATCGATGTTCGAGCCGGTGCATGGTTCAGCGCCTGACATCGCCGGCCGCGGGATCGCTAATCCGATCGGACAGATCTGGTCGGCGGCGATGATGCTCGAGCACTTCGGCGAGCTCGCCGCCAGCGCCGCGCTCATGAAGGCGATCGAAGGGGTTCTATCCGACCCGGGCAGCCCGCGCACACCGGATCTGGGCGGCCGTGCGACAACCGCGCAGCTCGGTCAGGCAATCGCTGACGCTGTAGCATCGGAGCGCTAAACCGTTGGTGAGCGAATCGCAGATCTCGGCGGCCATCGCCCGCGTGTGCGATGCCGAGGCCATACCGAAAGCCGCGGCAGCTGAGTTGCTGAAATTTCATAAGACGCTCATCGAATACGTACTGGATGAGAGAGATGCGGCGACGCGCCTCAGCGTGCTCGGAATATGCGGTCCCCAGGGCATCGGTAAGTCGACTCTCACGCAGGTGTTGCAGACCGTGCTGCGCGATATCGCCGGCTTGTCGATTGCGGTGCTCTCAATGGATGATCTGTATCTGTCGAGCGCCGAGCGGCAGCGGCTGGCGAGCGAAGTGCATCCGCTGCTACGGACCCGCGGCGTACCCGGGACGCACGACGTGGCCCGCGGAATCGACGTGATCCGGAGGCTGCTTGAGGCAAGCGAAGACGAGCAGACGCGACTGCCGCGATTCAACAAGGCGCTCGATGAGCCGTTTCCGGTATATGAGGAGCCGCTGTTCAAGGGTCGCGCCGACCTCGTCATTCTGGAGGGATGGTGCGTGGGAGCAATCCCGCAATCCGCGAGTGCCCTGATTGAGCCGGTCAATGAATTGGAGCGCGATCGCGATGTGAGCGGGGTGTGGCGCAAGTACGTCAACACGCAGTTGGCAGGGCCGTATCCGCTGCTGTTTGGCCTGCTGGACCGATTGCTGTTGCTGCATGCGCAGCGCTTCGAGGATATTTATGCGTGGCGACTTCTCCAGGAACACAAATTGGCGGCCAAACTGAGCTCGTCCGCTGCT
>JBEKWD010000499.1:0-2503 GCA_049513435.1 Steroidobacteraceae bacterium
CCACGAGGTAGTGCGAGGGCAGGTTGGTGACGAAGTGATAGCCCAGACGGCGCTCCTCGCCGGTCAGCGCCGAAAACTCGTGGCCGATCGTGCGGCCGTCCCCGGACCAGGTGCCGGCGCCCGCGCGCAGTCCGCCGCGGTATGCGGGATCGCTCTCATGCTCATGCGCGCGCCAGTGCGGATCGTCGCGCTGCTCCATGATGCCGCGGCGGTAGATGGGCACCAGGCTGCTCAGCGCCGGATGAATCGTCGGGCAGTGCAGACACTCGTGGTAGTTCTCCCAGAATATCTTCCAGTTGCACCGGATGCGCTGGGTGAGCCGATGCCCGACCCGCAGATCCTCGAGCGGCCAGTTGGCCACGGTCTCGGTATTGGCATTGAAGTTCTGGCCGAAGCCGGAATCCGGGCCGGCGAGATTCACATACACGAATCCGCGCCATTGCTTGAGCGCTAGCGGATACAGCGCGGTATCGCCGATGGGCACATGATGCGGGCGTCCGGCCGATGGAATGCGCGCGAGCTCCCCGCCGAGCCGGTAAGTCCAGGCGTGATACGGGCAGGTGATGGCCGCGGCGGGCAGCTTCCCGGCCGCATCGCTGCACAGCATGGCTCCGCGATGTCGACAGGTGTTGTAGAACGCGCGCAGCGCGCCGCTCTCATCGCGCACGATCAGCAGCGGCTGCGTTCCGATCCGGAAGGTGCGGAAGCAGCCGGTCTGCGGAATCGAATCGGCACGGCACAGATAGATCCAGTTACGCAGCCAGATTCGTTCGAGCTCGAGCTCATGCTGTGCCGTATCGAAATACCAGCGGCTCGGCAGCGAGCGGACGAGCTCTCGCAGGCCCGAGAATTCCCGTGCCAGGGGATCCGATTTGGCGTCAGCGTCCATGGCTGCGGCTGCCTCCTGTCGCGCGGGATGTTGAGCGGTGGCGTGCTCAAGAGCAAGTCCGCAGGATCGCACGCATTCGCACGCGCTCGCACGGTTGCGGTATGGTTGCCGCATGCGTCTGACCAGCCCCGCCGGATTGAGCATCGAGTTCAACGCCAGCGGCGCGCCGCGCCGCTTCGACTGCGGCTCGATTTCCCTGGCGCTGTTCATCGGCAACGAGCTCGAGGGCGGCCTCGCCAATCTGTATCTGCGCCGACTCGGGGAACGGCCCTCGTGGGTAGCGCTGCTGGGACCTGCAAGCCCGAGCCGCATTCGCGCACCCTCGGCTGCGAATCCGGGTGGCGGAGGACTCCAGGCCGAAGGCGCCTGGGGCGGGATCGACTATTCGATTGGGTTCGCGCTGGCACAGCGCGCCCCCGCCTGGTTCTGGCATGTGCGATTGACGAACCGCGGGACCAGCGCGCAACAGCTCGACCTCAGCTACGCGCAGGACCTCGCGCTGGCGCCCTACGGCGCCGTGCGGCTCAACGAGTTCTACGTCAGCCAGTACCTCGATCACACCGCGCTCGAGCATGCCGAGCGCGGCGTGGTGCTTGCCTCGCGCCAGAATCAGGCCGCCGATGGCCGATATCCCTGGAGCCTGATCGGCTCGTTGCGCCGGGGCGTTTCCTATGCAACCGATGCGCTGCAGTTCTACGGCCTGGCGAGTCGGCTCGGAGAGCAGCCGGAGGGCTTGGGCTCGGACCTTCCGGGGCGACGCCTGCAGCACGAGCACTCGATGATCGTGCTGCGCGATGCGCCGTTGCGGCTCGAGCCGGGGCAAAGCATCGCGGCGGGGTTCTTCGGGACCCTCCTGGCCGATCACCCCGAAGCCACCGCGGCATCGGATCTCGAGCGTGTCGCGGTCGTGCTGGCATTGCCGGAGTCGACGCCCGCGGCGCCGGAGGGCGGCACGGCATCGCTGCCGGCAGCCGCGACGCTGTTCAGCGCGGCGCGCCTGCTCGATGCGCTCGAGCTCGATGAGGGCCGGCTGCACGAGCTGTTTCCGGGGCCGTGGCGGCAGCGGGAATCGGGCGATCGCGCCGAGCCGCTGTCCTTCTTCTGCGGCGAGGATCGCCATGTCGTGCTGCGCGCCAAGGAGCTGCAGGTGCTGCGACCGCACGGACACATCCTGCGCAGCGGCCGTCATCTCACGCCCGATGAGACCGCGCTGACATCGACCGTCTGGATGAGCGGTGTATTTCATTCGATGCTCACGCAGGGACACGTGAGCATCAACCGTGCACTCTCGACCGTGCACAGCTATCTGTCGCTGTTCCGCTCTCACGGGCTGCGGCTGTTCGCATGGCTCGAGGAGGGCTGGCAGTTGCTGCAGCTGCCCTCGGCATTCGAGATTGCGCCGGATGCGTGCCGCTGGATCTACCGGTACGCGCAGGGCGAAATCGAGGTGCGTTCCGCGGCCGGTCCGACCGCCAGCGAGCTCGAGCTCGCCATCGAGATCCGTGCGGGCGCGCCCGTGCGCCTGCTGTGCTCGCTGCACGTGGCGCTCAACGACGATGACGGCAGCACCGACGGGGCCGCCCGCTGGCGGCGCGATGGCAACGACATTCTGCT
>JBEKWD010000500.1:0-4235 GCA_049513435.1 Steroidobacteraceae bacterium
GCTCGAGCCCCGGCAGTCGCACCGGCTCGATGCCGCTGAGGGACTCGAGTTTCTCGGTGTTGATGACGGCCGACAGTGGCGTCAGCGGGATCGCGCCGCCCGTATAACCGGTACCGCCGCCGCGCGGAATGATGCTCAAGCCCAGCTCGATACAGCTGCGCACGAGCCCGGGGATTTCGGCCTCGTTATCGGGCATGAGCACGAGGAACGGGTATTCGACGCGCCAATCGGTGGCGTCCGTCACATGCGAGGCGCGCGCATAGGCATCGAAACGGATGTTGTCGGCACGCGTGTGACGGGCCAGCGCACGTCGAGCGCGCCGGCGCAGCTGCAGCGTGGAGCCGAAGAACGACTCGAAGCTGCGCACCGCTTCACGGGCGGCCGCCAGCAGTTCTCCGACCCGGCCGAAGCGCTCGCTGTCCTGCTCATCGCGACGGCGGTCGATTTCAGCCAGACGATGGTGCATGGCCCCCACGAGCAACCGGCGCCGACGCGCACTCTCGATCAGATCGTCCTGCAGATAGGGATTGCGCCGTACCACCCAGATATCGCCCAGCACTTCAAAGAGCATGCGGGCAGAGCGGCCGGTGCGCCGTTCATGCCGCAGCTCATCGAGCAGGGCACACATGGGCTCGCCGAGCAATCGCAGCACGATTTCCCGGTCGGAGAACGAGGTGTAGTTGTAAGGAATCTCGCGCAGCCGCGGTTTGTCCGCAGCGTCGCGAGCTGCAGCCGCGCGCGACAGATCAAGTGAGAGCTGGGCATTCATCTGAAGTTCGTAATACCAATCGTTTCAAACACGCTCATTCTACCCCGGGAGAACCTGCGGTCGCTCCGGTGGGCTCACCGTGCCTGCGGACCTCCAGGCTTACCCTGCGGCGCCGTGTCACCGATTGGCGTCAAAGCGCTCGATGAGGGCCCGCAACGCGCCGCGGCGCCGGCCGCAGACATTAAGACAGTGAGTGAGGTCTCGGAATTGCACCGCCGATTCTGTCAATCTGCGGACTGGGAAGGCCTGTGAATCCGCAAAAACGACAGCGAATAACCCGCGCCAGCCGACCTGTTGCCGCCTGTATTGTATTGTTTTTTGGCGGTGTGGGGCCGGCACTGGCTCATTTGGGCGCTGGCGCGAGCTCAGTCGGCGATGATCGCGTCGTGCTCGAAGGCGCGCTACGCACGACGTTGCTGCAACAGTATGCCGTGCACGAGATTACCGCCGCTACCGGTACGATCGTGCGCGAATACGCCTCACCGGACGACAAGGTGTTCGCCATCACCTGGCGGGGTCCTACCCCACCTGACCTGCGGACCTTGCTCGGTGAGTATTTCACGCCATATCTGAACGCCTCGGCGAGCACGGTGCAAACGCGCGCCGGTGCGCACCGCCAGCTGTCTGTGTCGCAACCGGATCTGGTCGTTCAGGCAGCGGGGCATGCGCGCTCATTTCGCGGTCGCGCCTTTGTCCCGAGCCTCATCCCGGCCGGCGTGCTCATCGATGCTCTGCCCTGACGGCGGCCGCATGCCGCGAGGCGGCCGCTGCACGATCTGGCTGGCCGCACTGATGCTCGCCGCCTGCGGCGGTGGCGGAAGTGACGGCGGTGGCTCGGGCAGCGATAGCAGCAGCGCCGCCGGCGGTTCGGGGGGCAGCCTCTATGCCGCGGGCGGTGCCAACGTCGTCGCGATCACCGTCGGCCCCGGGCCGAGTGGAGTCTCGACTTTCAATATTCCCTACACCAGCGTGACAGTCTGCACCAACGGCACCAGCAGCTGCGCCACCATCAATCATGTGCTGGTCGATACCGGCTCGACGGGCTTGCGCGTGATGGCTTCCGTGCTCGCAGGCTTAGCGCTCACGCAGCAGGTGGATCCGAACAACAGCGCTCATGTCATCGCCGAGTGCTTACCGTTTGCCGACGGCTACGCCTGGGGTGTCGTCGCCAACGCTGCCATCAGCATCGGCGGGGAGAGTGCCAGCAATGTCCCGATACATGTGATCGATGACAACGGCAGCTTCGCCCCCGCAGTGCCCGCCAGCTGCAGCGCATACGGCGCTTCGTTGAATTCAGTGGCGGCCTTCGGCGCCAACGGCGTGCTCGGCATCGGTCTGTTCAGCCAGGACTGCGGCACTTATTGTGCGCAATCGAGCGGCAATTATGACTGGTACTACAGCTGCACGAGCACGCAGTGCACGTCGACCATCGAGCCGCTTGACAGTCAGGTTACCAATCCGGTGGCACTCCTGCCCAACGATAACAATGGCGTGATCATACAATTGCCCTCGATACCCGCCAGCGGCGCGGCCACCGCGAGCGGCTATCTGGTGTTCGGCATCGGCACACAGAGCAACAACAGCCTCGGCACCGCAACGGTGCTCACGGTCGATCCTGAAACGGGAGACTTCGCGACCAGCTACGGCCGCCGACTGCCCGAACAGCGTGGGCGCCGAGTTTTACTGCCCGACTTCGACCTTGGATCTGGCCGCCACCGATCAGGGTCAGGACGGTAACACCAGCATGGTATCGTTTCAGGTCGAGAACCTCAGCACGCGGGACACTGCCAACTTCGCCCTCGACGACGTGGGCGGCACGGCCAGCACGATTGCCTGGTTGGGCACCGACTATTTCGATTGGGGTCTGCCGTTCTTCTACGGCCGCACTGTCTACACCGCAATCGAAGCACAGGTAGCCGGCAGCGCTACGGGACCGTACTTCGCCTTCTAAAGCCGCCCGCTCGATACATGGGCGGCGCGTTACTCGAGCTCGGCCAGCGCGGTGCGAGCGCGCTTGGCGCCGCGCTTGCGTGCGAGTGCCGCACGCTCATTCAACACGGCCAGGTGGCCCAGGAATTGGCGCGTGCAGCGCTCCCAGGTATGCAATTGTGCGAACGCGCGGCACGGCGCGGAATCGATCTGGAGCGCGCCGCGTATCGCCGTCAGCAATTGTTCGTGCAGCACACCGGTCGCGCCATCGCGCACGACATCGAGCGGTCCCTGCACCGGGTAAGCCGCGACCGGCACGCCGCAGGCCATGGCCTCGAGCATCACGATACCAAAGGTATCCGTGCGGCTGGGAAACACCAGCACATCGGCGCCTGCCAGGTGCTGCGCGAGTTGCGCGCCGAGGCGATAACCCAGAAATACCGCATCCGGGTAGCGCCGCTTCAGGTCAACGAGCGCCGGACCGTCGCCCACGATGACTTTGGTGCCCGGCGTGCGCAGCTCGAGGAACGCGTCGACGTTCTTCTCGACCGCGACGCGGCCGGCGTACAACATGCTCGGACGCGGCCAGCGCGCCGCGGCTGCCTGCCGCGCGCTCGCATCGGGTCGAAACATCGCGGTATCCACACCGCGCGACCAGGGCACCAGGTGCTCGAAACCGCGTGCCTGCAGGCTTGCGCGCACGCTTTCCGTACCGACCAGGGTGCGCACCGCCGGTCGATGAAACCAACGCAGATAAGCGTAGCCGAGGCCGGCCGGAACGCCCCAGCGCTGGTGCGCGTAGTCGGGAAACTGCGTGTGATAGGAGCTCGTGAACGCCAGGCGGTGGCGCAGGCAATAGGCGCGTGCGGCCAGTCCCAGCGGGCCCTCGGTCGCAATGTGGATCGCCTCGGGTGCGAAGTGTTGCAATTGCGAGCGCACTGCGCGTCCGGGACAGAACGCCAGGCGGATCTCGGGATAGCTGGGACAGGGCACGGATGCGAGGCCGGCGGCACTGATAAGCAGCACCTCGTGCCCGAGGCCCCGTGCGGCCTCGGTGGTCTGCTCGAGCGTCGTGACCACCCCATTGATCTGCGGACGCCAGGCGTCCGACACAATGGCGATTCTCATTAACCTCCTCGTTGCCGCCTGCAGAGCGCCGCATGGCGCGCTTTATTGGCAACGAGAATTAGACCATCCGTTTATGACATCGGTGAGACGCCGAACAGCACAGCGTGCAGCTTGAAGAGGAACAGCGCATAGAGTGCAAGCCCGAGCACCACCGCGAGCAGATCGTAATAGCCCGATGGCGGCGTGTTTCTGATCGGCACGGAGGCGCGGCGCTTGAGTGAGATACGGTCGATGATCGCCCAGACCAGGAAAGAGCCAAACAGCAGCACATCGGCCAGCATGCCGTTCGCGAGCAAGTGCGCCGTGGCCCAGAGCTTCACGGCAACGAGCATCGGATGCTTGCTTTTGGCGCGGATTTTTCCAGGCAGATAGGCTGCAATCAGCAATGGAAACACTGGCAGCATCAGCA
>JBEKWD010000501.1:0-2766 GCA_049513435.1 Steroidobacteraceae bacterium
AACCCACGGCTCAAGCTTGGGAAGCTTGGGTATTACCATTATACGACGCCCGCTGCGCCCTCGATTCTAGTCGCGTTCCAAGGGGTCAGCAAATCGTCGGCGATGGCGAAGGGCGCGGCTTGAAAACCCCTGGCTAGGGGCCCGGGGCCTTAGGCCAGCGATACCTGGCGGCGGCGGGTCATGAGGCCGAGTGCGGCAAGGACGGAAAGCAGTAGCGGCAGCGCCGGGGGTATCGGCACCGGGGTCACATCGACGTTGAATGTGAGGTACGCGTTGTAAGCATTGTTGCTGCCGTCAACGAGCAGCAGTGAATTCGCTGCGCCGTTCACCGAACCCAGCGACACACCGCACTGGCCCCCAGTGGCCGTTAGTGAGCAGGTCAGCGCGGACAACAGCGGGTTATTCTCGGTTACGCCCAGCGCGGGACTGACGAAGTTCACGCCCATGGTGCTGCCGTCTACCGAGGGCGTTGCGAGCGAGATCGTTTCGGTACCATGGGTGCCCGAGGTCACCGTTATCGATATGCCGGTCGCGGAAAATGTCGATCCCGCTGTCAGTTCCTCACCCCCGAAGTAGGTGTTCGCATCCAACGTGAACGTGAAATCCGCCAGGTCGGTCAAGCTGTTGTAGTCCAAGCTGCCTGACACCGCGCCGCCGCTGCTGTAACTGTAGCCGTCGATCGGATTGGCGGGACAGATCGCTCCGATTGCGCACAGTCCGCCGGCATCGAGCCCGCCTCCCGTCACACTAACGGTACTGGCGGATGACGCTTGGGGGACGAGCGCGACACAAATAGCCAGCACGAGAGCGGCGCCGAACGCGCACCCGGCTCTCCTGCTCATGAGCCGATCCTTTCGCGCCGGCGCAGAATCGTAACACCCATGAGTCCAAGGCCAGAAATTAACAGCCAGGCGGTGGCCGGCAGTGGCACCACCGCCGCGCCATCAAATGCTATGTCCGCTTTCAAACTGATCGTTTGGCCGTCAACGGTCATGTTGCCCAGCGTGATCCCATCGAGCCCGAGAGTATCCGGCGTGCCGCCGATGCCGATCGTACCGCTCAGGCCCGTAGTCGGCGCACCTGAGATAGCCTTCGCCGTACCTCCATTCACCGAATAGGTTCCGGATGCGGTCGCAGCGGCGCTGGTGATTTCATAGTCTCCCCCGCCGACGCTAGTGACGGTGCTTGTGCCCGAACTCTGCAGGCTCAGTGCGCTGAAAGCGATTGTCGTTCCGTCGACGGCCGAGGGAGAGGTGCTGGTAACGCTCTGCGGCTCCGTCGAACAAACGAAGGAATCAAGGGTAGTTGCGAGCGCGTCGAAGCCCACGTTGGATGCAGAGCCCGTCTGGAGGGTGAACACATTATTCGACAGCCCGATGATGATGCTGGTGTTGGTGATATCGGTTGCCGTGATGGTCACGGTGCCGCCGGCGATCTCATCGTAGACGACCTCGGATGCCCGTGCTCCGCCCAGACCCACGAGACCGAGCGCCGCGACCGCCAGGGACATCGACTTGGAAGCTCTCGTCATCGCAAACACCCCTAGGTCCCTCTTGGAAGTCACTCTATTGCCTCCGATGCGGTCGAGTGTGTCCGGCAGATGAATATTCCATTACATCCCGCGCCACGATGCGGTGGGCATGATACGCCGCAGCATGGCGCGCGACCTGTGCCCTATGCGGGGGCTGTCGGGGCCAGCGCCCTGCTCAATGCCGCGCGCGCGAGCAGGCGAGTGGAATCGAGCGTCGGCAGTGCAGAGTTCGCGTCGTTCATGATCAGCGGGATCTCGGTGCAGCCGAGCACCACGGCGTCGCAGCCTCCCGCCTTCATGCGTCCGATCACCTGTTGAAAATAAGCCACGGCTGCAGGCCGGAAGATGCCGCGAACCAGTTCATCCATGATGATGCGGTTGATCTGCTCGCGTTCCTCGACGCTGGGGCGAACGCATTCCAGCGAGCGTGCCGCGAGCTTTTCGGGATAGACCTCGCTCTCGACCAGCCAGCGGGTTCCGGTCAGGCCGAGGCGGCGATAGCCGCGCTCGACGGCCTGCGCCGCCACGACCTCGGCGATGTGCAGCCATGGCAGCGGCGATCGCGGCAGAACGAAAGGCAGTGCCTGGTGGATGGTGTTGTCGGGGCAGATCAGAAACTCGGCTCCGGCGCCCGCTAATTTGTTGGCCGAGGACAGCATGAGCTCGCCCACACCTCGCCAGTCGCCTCGATGAATGCATTGCATGTACTCGCCGAACGAGTGGGTGTGCATGGACACTTCGGGATGCGCATGGGGGCCGAGAAACTCTGGGCCCTCCACGCAAATGGTTCGATAACACAGGGCCGCGCCCTCAGCGGTCCTTCTCCAACGCATACGAGGCGCTTCTTATGACAAACCGACTTCATCGATGGGTACTGGCTGCGGCATTGACAGGGCTGGCCGGCGGCGTGCTCGCCCAGACCGGGTCGAGCTCCGCATCAGTTACCCCCTCTCCGGCGGGCGCGCCGGGCTGGCACCAACATCGTCATCACGGCGGCTACTTGGGCTTCATCATGCACAGCTTTCACGGTCTTGATCTGACTGCGGCGCAGAAGGAGCAGGTGCATACGATCCTGTCCGCCGCGCGTCAGCAGCACCAGGCCGAGCGAGCGGCCGGCGGCTCGACCATGCTGGCGTTGGCCGATCCCGACAATGCGAACTATGCGAGCGCATTGCAGACGGCCAAGCAGAATGCCGCGACGCGCATTCAGGAAGGCAGCGATCTGCAGCTCAAGC
>JBEKWD010000502.1:0-5280 GCA_049513435.1 Steroidobacteraceae bacterium
GAGCGTCGCGCCCTCGAGGCGCAGCACATCGAGCGCATCGCGAATGCGCTGCTCGATCTCACGATCGAGCCCCTGATCGAAGAATTCCTGCAACAGTCCGATCTTCAAGCCCTTCAATGGCTCCTCTAGCGAGGCCGTGTAATCGGGCACGGGCAGCTCGACACTCGTGGAGTCGCGCTCATCAAAACCGGCCATCGCTGTCAGCAGTAGTGCCGCGTCCTCGGCGCTGACCGTGAGCAGGCCGCCCTGATCGAGGCTGGAGGCGAACGCGACCATGCCGAAGCGCGATACCCGGCCATAGGTGGGTTTAAGCCCGGTCACGCCGCAGAGCGCGGCGGGCTGGCGGATCGAGCCGCCCGTGTCGGTGGCAGTCGCGGCCGGCGCCAGTCGCGCCGCCACGGCCGCCGCCGAGCCGCCCGAGGAGCCGCCCGGCACGCGCGCCACGTCCCAGGGGTTGCGCACCGGGCCGAAGTAACTGGTCTCGCTGGAGGAGCCCATCGCGAACTCATCCATGTTGGTCTTGCCCAGCATGACGGCGCCGGCGGCTCGCAGACGCTCGACCACGGTCGCGTCATAGGGCGAAACGAAGTCCGCCAGCATGCGCGAGCCGCAGGTGGTCTTCTGGCCCGCGGTACAAAAGATGTCCTTGTGCGCGATCGGCACGCCGATCAGCGCCCCACGCTCCCCGGCACGCAGCCGCGCGTCGGCACGCTCGGCCTCGAGCAGCGCGGCCTCCTGCGTGACGCTGATGAATGCATTGAGCGCGCCCTGATGCTGCGCGATGCGCGCGAGGTACAGCCCGGTGAGCTCCACGCTCGAGACGCTGCCCGCTTGCAGCGCCGCCGAGAGCTCGGCGAGCGTGTTGGCATGCCATCCGGTCATTCAATCACTCGCGGCACCAGGTACAGATCGGCCTGCGTTTGCGGCGCATTGCGCTGATAGAGGCGGTGCTGATCGGTCTCGGTCACGGCATCGGCGCGCAGTCGCTGGCGCTGACCGGGCAGCGGATGCGCCATGGGCTCGACCGAGCTCGTATCGGCGCGCTCGAGCTCGCCAACCAGCGCCATGATGCGCGAGAGGCTCTCGAGGTAAACCGGCACCTCGCTCTCACTGAGCGCGAGACGCGCCAACATGGCGATATTCTCGATGTCGCTGCGCTTGAGACTCATGTGAAACGCGTTCAAATTCTGCAGAAAAAACGGCGCGAAATCATACACCTCGCCTTGTGGAATGTCCTGTCGATTGCTAGATTAGCGCCCGCTTAGATCAGCCCGCCCCGAAAGGTCCGCCGCTTCATGTTCAAACGCCTGCGCGGCTATTTTTCCAGCGATCTGTCGATCGATCTGGGCACCGCCAATACTCTGATCTACGTGCGCGACAAGGGCATCGTGCTCAATGAGCCTTCGGTGGTCGCGGTTCAGGACGAGCCCTCGCGCGGCGGCAAGATCATCGTCGCGGTCGGGGCCGAGGCCAAGGGCATGCTGGGCCGCACCCCGGGCCATATCACGGCCGTGCGACCGATGAAGGACGGCGTGATCGCCGATTTCACCTATACCGAGAAGATGCTGCAGTACTTCATCAAGGTCGAGCGGCGCGCGATCCGCGAGTCGGCCGAAGGCGCCGGGGCGCGCAACGTCGCGATCGTGAGCGAGCCGATGGCCGCGGCGGTCGGCGCCGGCTTGCCGGTGCAGGAGGCGCGCGGCTCCATGGTGCTCGACATCGGCGGTGGCACCAGCGAAGTAGCCGTGCTCTCGCTCAACGGCATCGTCTATGCCAACTCGGCGCGCATCGGCGGGGATCGCTTTGATGACGCGATCATGAATTACGTACGCCGCAATTACGGCATCCTGATCGGCGAGGCCACGGCCGAGCGCATCAAGATCGAGATCGGCTCGGCCTATCCCGGAACCCAGGTCCGGGAATTATCGGTCAAGGGCCGCAACCTCTCCGAAGGTGTGCCGCGCAGCTTCACGCTCAACAGCAACGAGATCCTAGAGGCCCTGCAGGAGCCGCTGCAGGGCATCGTCAGCGCCGTCAAGCAGGCGCTCGAGCAGACGCCGCCCGAGCTCGGCGCCGATGTGGCCGAACGCGGCATCGTACTGACCGGAGGCGGAGCGCTATTGCGTGACGTCGACAAGCTGCTCATGGAGGAGACCGGATTGCCGGTGGTCGTGGCCGATGATCCGCTGACCTGCGTGGCTCGCGGCGGCGGCCGCATCCTCGAGCTCATGGATCAGATGGGCCCGGGACATTTCGGACTGGAATGACCAGCGCTTCCGTCGTGCGGCCCCAGAGCTAGGGTCGCAGCCATGGCGGTCTTCGGCACCGAGGTAGATCGACCCTTATACGGTCGCGGACCCTCCCCGGGGCTGCGCTTCACAGTCTATGCGCTGCTGTCGGTCGTGCTCATGTACTACGACCAGCACGGCCAATGGGAACAGCACCTGCGCTTTGCGCTACAGGCCGCTGCCTATCCGGTGCAGGTGGCCGTGAACTCGCCGAGTGCGGCCTGGCGCACACTGACCGCACGCTTCGAGGGACAAGCCGACCTGCGTACTGAAAATGAGCGCTTGCGAGCCCACCAGCGCGAGCTCGAGCTGCAGGTCATGCGCGCCAGTGCGCTCGAGCAGGAAAACGCCGAACTGCGCCAACTGCGCGACGGCCTGCCGCCGCTGATCAAGACCTGGCAGCTCGCCGAGGTCATCAACGTCGAGACCAATCCGCTGCGCCAGCGCATCGTGATCAACAAAGGCACACGCGACGGGGTACACGTCAACCAGGCCGTCGTCGACGGCAGCGGCGTCCTGGGCCAGGTCGCGCGCGTGGGACCGTGGAGCGCCGAGGTCATCCTGGTCACGGATCCGGAACACGCGATACCCGTCGCGGTAGTGCGCAACAGCCTGCGTTCGATTGCGATCGGCTCGGGCAACTCAGGCGAGTTGCTGCTGCCCTATCTTGCCGTCAATTCCGACGTCAAGGGCGGCGATCTGCTGCCGGGAGAGCAATCAGCTGCTCGCGCAGGTGCGGGCCCAGCCCCTCGCGCACGTCGAGCACGACCGCGAGGTCATCCTGTTGCAGTTCGAGCCGAGCCATCCCGATGCGCCAGCGCCCAACCCGCCAATAGCGCCAGTGCCCCCCGGCCCGGCCAAGCCGCCGCCGAAGATACCGGACGGCGAGCAATGAGTGATCGCCGTCTCGGCGCGACCATCTACCTGACTGCCATCATCGCCCTGGTGCTGACAGTCTTGCCATTGCCGACTTGGTTCGCCATCGCGCGGCCACAATTCCTGGTGCTCACGGTGTTGTACTGGTCCACCATGCGCCCGCGCAGCGGCGGGCTGTTTCTGGGCTGGAGCAGCGGGCTGGCGCTTGACGTGTTCCAGGGCTCGCTGCTCGGCGAGCATGCGCTCGCGCTCGCCTTTACGACCTACCTGGCCATCCGATTGAACCTGCTGGTGCGCGCCAAGCCACTGTTTGAACAATCATTGTTTGTGTTTGCGGCGCTGATGGGATATGAGTTTCTGCTGTGGGTCATTGATGGCTGGAGCGGCCATGCGCTCTCGGCGCCGACGCGGTGGGTACATACGCTCACCGGCGGCCTCATCTGGCCCCTCGTGGTCGGCGTGATGGGTCGATTCGACGACTCACGTTGAGGCTGCTCACCCAGGCGAAATTGAGCTCGTGAACTCACAAGTGCGTATCAAAAATCAATGGAACGAGCAGCGCATCTTCGCGCAGCGCACGTTCGCCGCCATGTTGGTGATCACTGTCCTGATCATCACGCTGATTAGCCGGCTCAGCTACCTGCAGGTCGTGCGCCATGACTATTACATGGAGCTCTCGCAGGGCAATCGCGTGCGCCTCGACCCGATACCCGCCAGCCGCGGCGTGATTCTGGATCGCGGTGGCAACATCCTGGCGAACAATGAGCCCGCCTACCAGCTCGAGCTCGTGCGCGAGCAGATCCCGGACCTCAACGATACCCTCAAGCGCTTGGTCAATCTGGGACTCATCGACTCTGATGAGCTCGAAGACACGCGCCGCGTGATCTTCTCGCGTCGCAGCTTTGACAACGTGCCGGTGCGATTGCGGCTCACCGAGGAGGAGATCGGCCGCTTCGCCGTGCATCGACACGAGTTCCCGGGTGTTGATCTGGCGACACGCCAGACGCGCCACTACCCCTTCGGTCAGCTCGGCGTGCATGCGCTGGGCTATGTGAGCGCCATCAGCGAGCAGGATCTGGAGCGCATCGATCGCGCGGCCTATGCCGGCACCACGCTGATCGGCAAGCTCGGCGTGGAGAGCGCCTATGAGCCGCAATTGCACGGCCGCAACGGCTTTCGGCAGATTCTCGTCAATGCCCAGGGCCGCTCGGTGCAGCGTCAGGGCGCCTACGCGCCGGTGCTGCGCTCGCAGCCGCCCAGTGCCGGCGATGATCTGATCCTATCGATCGATCTGAGGACGCAGCAGGCCGCCGAAGACGGTCTGGGCGATCACCGCGGCGCCGTGGTCGCGCTCGATCCCAATAACGGCGATGTGCTGGCACTGGCCAGCAAGCCCGGCTTTGATCCGACGGAGTTCGCGCGCGGCATCTCGCGCAGCGAGTACGCGACGCTATCGGACAGTATCGACAAGCCGCTGCTCAACCGCGCCTTGCGTGGCACCTACCCTTCCGGCTCCACGATCAAGCCGGTGATCGCGCTCGCGGGCCTGACCTATCACGTCGTGGATCCGAACAAGCCCGAGTTCTGTGCCGGCGTGTTTCATTTGCCAAACAGTCGCCTGTTGTTCCGCGAGGGCAAGACCGGTCGGCACGGCTGGCTCGATCTGACGCATGCGATCGCCAAATCCTGCGATGTCTATTTCTACGGTCTCGCGGCCACGATAGGCGCCGAGCGCATCGCCAGCTTCATGACGCCCTTCGGTTACGGCGCGCTCACCGGCATCGACATCAGCGGCGAGAAGCCCGGACTGCTGCCGTCTCCCGAATGGAAGAAGACGGCTTTCAAGCGCAAGGAGGATCAGGTCTGGTTTCCCGGCGAGACCGTGAACTTCGGCGTGGGTCAGGGCTATCTGCTCGTCACCCCGTTGCAGCTCGCGCATGTCGCCTCGATGCTGGCTGCGCGTGGCAAGAGCTTTCGGCCGCGGCTCGTTACGGGCGTACGCGACGCCTCCGGTAAGATCCAGACGATCGCGCCAGTGGTCGAGCCCGCGATCCAGGGCGTCAGCGATGCCGACTGGGACATCGTGCGCGGGGGCATGGTCGGGGCGGCCACCAAC
>JBEKWD010000503.1:0-3934 GCA_049513435.1 Steroidobacteraceae bacterium
GCGGCAGGCATGTCGATTCTCAAATATCGTATCGATTGCGAAGAATGATCAGCTGAACGATCAAATCGC
Source organism: Steroidobacteraceae bacterium (assembly GCA_049513435.1). Classification (GTDB taxonomy): domain Bacteria; phylum Pseudomonadota; class Gammaproteobacteria; order Steroidobacterales; family Steroidobacteraceae; genus FEN-1191. The sequence continues at coordinate 70 of JBEKWD010000503.1, forward strand.
TCTGGGCGGTGAAATAGAAGGCGAGCACCAGCGGATCAGGCAGGCCGCGCTTATCATAGTTGCCATCGACGTTGGCCGTCACGATGAAGTTATCGTAGTGGTTGATCACCTTGGTCACGTTCATCGTCAGTCTCTCGCCGATGATATCGCGCTTGGCCCACTCTCTGATGGTCGGTTTTCCCCAGTAGTCCCGTAACTGATCATTGACGAGAGCGTCCTCCGCAAAAGTGGACATCAATCGCTCGAGATCGAAGCTGTTGGTTGCTTCAACGTAGGCGGCCACCAGGGTTGGGAGGGCGACCGGAGCGTTCGGCGGAACAGAGGACTTCGTCACGGTCTCGGACTCCAAAGGTAGTCAACAATTGCACGTAACGAACATACCCGGTGGTAGAACGGCCTGGCCAGTTTTATGACGTTAGAAAATGTTAGAACGGCGAAGGGATCGCGGTTCCGCCGGCTCTCCAGCCCGCAAAGGATGATACGGCGGGTGGTCGCGGGCTTGGCGTGGACCAGCTAGAACGGCTATCGCAAATCCTCAAGGAAAGCGCGCGCCAGCTTGAGATCTGCGGTTTCGAATCCTTCCGTGAAGCGGTCGTACACGAGACCCAAGGTATGCCGGGCTTGGTCGCGCTGCCCGCCTTCGCAGAGCAAGCGGGCGAAGGCCATGCTCGACCTCAGCTCCCAGGCGAGTGCAGATTGCGTGCGTGCGACAACGAGTGCTTCCGTAAGGCAGTTCATCGCCGATTCACGGTCATGTCGTGCCGCGAGAATCTGCGATTTAATCCGGAGCAGCTCAGACAAGTCCAATTGCTGTCCACTATTTGTTGCGCGCGCGATGGCTCCATTGATCGTAAAAAGCGCCTCCTCGAATTCCCCTATCTTGCACAGGCCCGCCGCAGACGCGCCGATGAAGCGCGAGAGATGGACGTTGTACTGTTGAGCGCGCAAGCTCTCCAGCGCGCTGCGTAGCAAATCGAGACCGGTTTCCGGCTCGTCTCGGGCAACGGCAAGCTCGCCCTTCAGCGCGATGCCGAGGGCATGGTACGGTGCAAGCGAGTATCGTCTAGTATGTATGATCAGCTGCTCGATGATGTCGCCGGCTCTTGGCAAATCCCCGGTCCACAGTAAGAACGTCGACGCATAAAGGAGCGTAATGCAGATCGGAACTGGGTGACCTTGGCGGGCCGCATCATCTATGGCCTTTTGCAAGATTCTAAGCGCCTGATCGGAAAAGCCACGCAGCCACAGGGTGCGGGCAAGGATGACGGGGTGGAAGATGCGCGGAGCAAAACTGGGGAAGTTGCTGTTGAAGGGACCAAGCTCGACCGCGAGTTCCATGGCGCGCTCGCAATGGAGTTGCGCCGCGGCTTGGTTGCCCAGAAAGTGGCGAGTAATGCCCAACCACGCCTCTGCCCAGAGGGTGCCGGCCGGGTACTCGGCAGCCTGCGCAATGACGCCGGCCTGTTCCGCGACTGCCAGGGCCCCGCAGATATCGCCAAGCCGAAATAAGGAAACGTTCAGACCGGCAAGAAGACGCAGTTGCCGCGCACGGTCCTGGAAAGCTTCCGCAAGCGCTAGTCCGCGATCGTATTGGGCGCGAAGCTGATCGGTGTGACCCCTCGTGTACATCGACGACAGCGCAAGGGCTTCCTGAAGAATCAACTCCTGTCTGGTGCCACGGCTCGCGTCGTCGAGAGCCGCCAGCGCCCGTTCACACCAACCCCTGCACTCCTCGAGTAGCGACGATTTGACGAACAGGGGCGTCGGTCGGACAGCGCCCATGCGAGCGCCGCCCGCACGTTGCCGAGATGCGAAGCGTACCCGGACAGATCATATTCGCCGAATAACGACTGGATGATCTCGTCGTGTTTGAGAAACTCGGAATAGAAGATCGCATGGCGCCGCGCGATTCGATCCGCGTCGCCCCGCTCTACGAGTTTGGTGGCGGCGTAGAAGCGCGTGGTGTCGAGCAGCCGATAGTATGTCGATTCGTTGATGACGGTCGTGGATATCAAGGACTTTGTAACCAGGTTCGCAACCGCGTCGATAGCCCCCGCTTCGTCTACGTCCGTGTGCGACGCAACAGAGCCGGCGGCCTGAAGCGTGAAGTCTCCGACGAAGGCTGAGAGCCGGCATAGGACCACCTTCTCGTGCTCCGAAAGCAGGCTGTAACTCCAATCCAGCATAGCTTTCAGCGTCTCGTGCCGCGGAAGCGCGGTGCGACGGCCGTGCCAAAGCAGGCTGAAGCGATTCTCGAGCAGTTCCGCGGTTCCACGAATCCCAAGGGAGCCGACGCGACTGGCCGCGAGCTCAATGGCAAGTGCCACTCCGTCAAGTCGGCGGCAGCTGCGCGCGACGATTGGCGCATCGATATCGCTCAGCGCAGGGCAATAGCCGCTCGCCGCCGCCCGCTCCATGAAAAGCTGCGCAGCGGGATACCGGAGCGCTTCCAAGGCAGTCAGGCCGGCATCCTCGGGTGGACACTCAAGTGAATACAACACGTGGACGTGTTCGCCTTCCACCCGGAGCGCTTCGCGGCTGGTCGCCAGGATATGCGCTTGTGGTGCCTCGCTGACGACACGTTCGGCCAGCGCTGCCGCAACGCTGATCACGTGCTCGCAATTGTCGAGCACGAAGAGGATCTTCCTGTCGCCAATAAAGGCCAGCAGACCAACGAGCGGGTCCTGAGTTTGCACCGTGAGCCCGAGTGCCGACGCAACCGCCGTCGGCACGAGTTGCGGATCGGTCAGCGCAGCCAGATCGATGAAGAAGACCGCGTCATGAAATCCATCAATCAGCGTATGGGCGACAGAGATTGCTACGGTAGTTTTTCCGATGCCGCCAGGACCGACGATGCAGACGAAGCGCCACACCTGTAGTTGCCGCGCCAACTCTCGAACAGTGTCATCGCGACCGACCATTCGCGCTGGTCGTGGCGGCAGCCGTTGAACTCGTTCCGCTGTGGCGGGGTTGGTGACTGGAACCGTTCGAGCGGCCGTCGAGCGTGTGACCGGCGCGACGAAACAATACCCACGACCAGCAACATTCGACACATAGCGAGCGCCGTCTCGTCCGTCACCAAGCGCCTTCCGAAGGGTAGCCATTTGAAAGCGCAGATTGCCTTTCTCCACCACCACATCCGGCCACACCGCTGAGATTAGTTCCTTGTTAGTAACAACTTCCCCGGCCCGCTCCACCAGTGCGATCAGGATGTCGAGCGCGCGGCCGCCGAGCGCTATCGGCTTGTCAGCCTTCTTGAGCAGCCTCTCGGCTGGAAATAGGCTGAACGGGCCAAAAGAAAGCACGTCCCTGGGCTGTGAGTTGCGGCGATCATTCATACGCGTCGTTCACGCTCCCTCGATTCGTCCCCGCCCCCCGCCGCGCAGCCAGAAAGAGGCGGAATTCAACCGCCATCAACAACTGCTACAGGTCAGCGACAATCACCGCGCTTTGCCTCTCCGAGGCGACGTAGACAGCCACGAGAGTGATCAAGGAGCTGGCGGCCAGGTAAGTGGCGATCGACCACATCGCACCGCTCGACCAATGAATAAGGTAGGTCGCAATAATCGGAGCCGGTGCGCCCCCGAGCATAGCTAGTCGTACCACTCTACGGCTGTACCGATGAAGCTCGCGAAGGCAACTTGCCGAATGGACCTCCGCTGTCCCACTTCCGTGCGGTCGAATACGGTATCGATCGCTCGCGCAAACATCGCATGCCTCCCGAGATAGTCCTTCGCTTTAGTACTTTGTTGTCCTTGGCATCGTCGAGCCAATGCATGCACGCCGCAGGTGCCAGGGCAATCTCCAAAGCTGCGGCTCGCGGCAACCCCACGCTACCCGCTGGGAGATCAGAGAGCAAGTCGGG
>JBEKWD010000504.1:0-3242 GCA_049513435.1 Steroidobacteraceae bacterium
TTTCTTCCAGGAGCGCTTTTGCGTAGAATCCGCGCTCTTTTTTTGCACCCTCGAACACGCACACCATGGTCACGATTCGTTTGACGCGCCGCGGCGCCAAGAACCAACCCTTCTACCACGTCGTGGTCACGGACAGCCGTGAGCGCCAGGGCGGCTCGAGCCTGGAGCTGGTCGGCTACTTCAATCCGGTTGCACGCGGCAAGGACACCCGATTGAAGCTCGATCTTGAGCGCATCGATCACTGGCTGGCCGTGGGTGCGCAGCAATCCGAGCGGGTGCGGGCTTTGGTCGCCAAGCACCGGCGGGAGGCTGGCGCGCAGGTCCCGGCCGCCTGAACCGCCAAGTCGTACTCGGTCGCATCGTCGCCTCGCATGGTCTGCGCGGCTGGGTGAAGGTGCAGTCGTATACCGATCCGCCCGATGCGTTGCTGCAATACCGTGCCTGGCGCCTGCGAGCTACACGGGCTCCTACCGCTGCAGCGGAACTCACGCTGCAGGTACTGCACTCGCAATGGGATGGCCGCAACATGCGCGTAGCACTGGCCGGGCTCAGTGACCGCGATGCCGCCGAGGCGCTGCGCGACTATGAGATTGTCGTCGAGCGTGCGGCACTGCCGGCCGTGGCCGGGCGCGAATACTACTGCGACGACCTGCTGGGTTTTACGGTGCGTAACGTCGAGGGCGTGCTGCTGGGCAAGCTGGAGCATTTCCTGGCTGCCCCTTCGATGCCGCTGATGCTGGTGCGCGGCGAGCGCGAGTATGCCGTGCCGGCCGGACCACCGCATTTGCGGCGTGTGGATCTGCAGCGACACGAGATCGAGGTGGACTGGCCGGCGGATTTTTGAGGGTCTCGTGCAGATCGAAGTCGTCACATTGTTCCCGACGATGATCGCCGATGCGCTGCGCCACGGGGTGCTCGCGCGCGCGCTCGGCCGGGGCTTGCTGCGCGTGGGCACCGAGGATCCGCGCACGCATACGATGGACGCGCATCGCAGCGTGGATGATCGGCCCTACGGCGGCGGGCCCGGCATGGTGCTCAAGCCGGAGCCGCTGTGCGCGGCCATCGGCGCGGCACTGCAGCGCGTGCCGCCGGGCAGCGAGCGCGTCTTGCTTTCCACGCAGGGTGCGCGGCTGACGCAGCGGCGCCTCACGGCGCTCGCGCAATTGCCGGGTCTGGTATTGATTGCGGGTCGCTACGAGGGCATCGATGAGCGCGTGCGCTGCCTCGCGGTCGACCAGGAACTGTCGATCGGCGATTATGTGCTCTCGGGCGGTGAGTTGCCGGCCCTGGTACTGATCGATGCGCTGGCGCGCCTGATACCCGGAGCGCTCGGCGATGAGCGCTCCAGCGCGCAGGACTCTTTCGGCAATGGCCTGCTGGACTGGCCACACTACACGCGGCCCGAAGTGTTCGGGGCCGTGCGCGTTCCGGGCGTATTGTGCTCGGGCGATCACGCGGCCATTGAGCATTGGCGGCGCAAGCAAAGCGTCGGACGCACCTGGCTGCGACGACCGGATTTGATCAGCTCGAGTCCGCTCGATGCGGAGTATCGGGCCTTGCTGGCGGAATTTTTGACTGAGCAGCGCGAGTGCGCGCAATGACGCATTGAGGAAACCCACATGAACGACATCATCCGAACTCTCGAAGCCGAACGCATGACGCGTTCCGTGCCGGAATTCAAGCCCGGCGATACGGTCGTGGTCCAGATCAAAGTGATCGAGGGCGATCGCGAGCGCGTGCAGGCCTACGAGGGCGTCGTGATCGCGCGCAGCAATCGCGGTTTCAACTCCTCATTCACCGTGCGCAAGGTCTCGCACGGGGAGGGCGTCGAGCGCACCTTCCAGACCTACAGCCCGAGCATCACGGAGATCGCGGTCAAGCGGCGCGGCAGCGTGCGCCGCGCCAAGCTCTACTATCTGCGCGCGCGTACCGGCAAGGCAGCGCGCATCGAGGAAAAGGTCTAGCGCCCCTGGCGCTGCGCGCCGATGCACGCTTTCGCGCGTACTCTTCATGGGGTGTGGCACGGGCTGGATGTGCTGCGCCGGTTTCTGCACCTGTTGCTGCTGCTGGCGCTCTTTGGCGTGCTGATCGGCGCTCTGCGCCAGGTGAACCCCCGACTGCCCGAGAAGGCCGCGCTGGTGGTGCGTCCCTCCGGCGACATCGTCGAGCAGCTCAGCGGCGAGCCGCTCGAGCGCGCGCTCGGCGAAGTGCAAGGCGGGGGCCAGCCGCAGACATTGCTTTGGGATCTGACCGTCATCGCTCGGGGCAACTACTTCCTGAAGGAGCAGTACTATCTGGCGGCCCAGGCCGACGAGATTTATCTGGATCCGTTCGGCTTCGTATTACTCGATGGCTACGATCGCTATCGCATGTTCTTTCGCGACGCGCTCGATAAGCTCGGCGTGGATATGCATTTATTTCGCGTCGGCAAGTACAAGAGCGCAGCCGAGAACTTCACGCGCCACGACATGTCGAGCGAGGATCGTGCGGAGAGTGAAGCTTATCTGGGCGCGCTCTGGCGCGGCTACTGCCGCGCGATCGTCACGGCCCGTAAGCTGCAGAGCGAGGCGGTTGCGCAATACGCGGACGGCTACGTAGAGGCGGTCAGCGCGGCCGGCGGGGATACCGCGAAGGTCGCGAAGGATGCCGCGCTGGTGACCGAGCTGAGGACCTCGCAGCAGGTCGATGAGCGCCTCGTAGCTCTGGTCGGGGCCGATAGCAGCGCCAAGTCCTTTCGCCAGATTTCGGTGACCGATTATCTGCGCGCGACGCGGGCCGAAGACAAATTGCGCGGCAAGGGGCAGGCGGTCGGCGTCGTACCCGCGGTCGGTGAGATTCTCGACGGCAAGCAGCCGCCGGGCCTGACCGGCGGCGAATCGACCGCGCAATTGCTGCGCCAGGCATTGCAGGACAACGATATTCGCGCCGTCGTGCTGCGCGTGGACAGCCCTGGCGGCAGCGTGCTGGCCTCCGAGCAGATCTATCGCGAAGTGCGCGCGTTGAAGCAGGCCGGCAAGCCGATCGTGGTGTCGATGGGCGATGTGGCTGCCTCGGGCGGCTACTACATCGCCGCCCCCGCCGATGAGATCATTGCCAGTGCCAACACGATCACCGGCTCGATCGGTGTATTCGCCAGCATTCCAACCTTCAGTCGTAGCCTCGCGAAACTGGGCGTCAATGTGGATGGCGTCGGCACTACGCCGTTGTCGGGCGCGCTGCGCCTGGACCGGCCTATGTCAGCC
>JBEKWD010000505.1:0-2779 GCA_049513435.1 Steroidobacteraceae bacterium
GGCAAGGGCGACGGCGGCGACATTCACGTGTCGGCGCTCCTTCAATCGTCGCGCCCAGGCGCTCTTGACATCGGTTTTCTTGTCGACGACTCGCAGGTACGCTCGCGCGCCGTGGACCAACAGGGTGCGTAAATACCCGTCGCCCTGACGCGTGATGTGCCCGAGTCGCTCTTTGCCGCCGCTCGAGTGTTGTCGGGGCGTGATTCCAAGCGAAGCCGCGTAGCTGCGGCCGCTCTTGAACACGTGCGGGTCACCCATACTGGCGACCAGCGCCGTTGCGGTCTGCGGTCCGATCGCCTCGACCTGCATGAGCCGCCGCGCCGGCTCACTGGCTTCAGCTAGCGCGCGGATCTGGCGGTCGTACGCCGTGATTCGTGCATCGAAGTCATGAAACTGATCGAGCAAACCGGCCAGAACCTTGCGCGCGAGTGCCGGCAAACCGTTTTCTGCGTCCTCCAGTATCCCGGGCAGCTCGCGCCGCAGCCGTGCGACCCCCTTGGGTACCACGAGTCCGAACTCACCGAGTAGCCCACGGATCTGGTTCACCTGCGCGGTGCGATTGGCCACCACCAGACTGCGCGCCCGATGCACCATCAGCACCGCTTGCTGCTCCTCGCTCTTCACGCGCACCACATAGTGCCCACCTACAGCACGGTGAAGAGGTCACGATCTGCTATCGGTACCACCCGTATCACGGGGAGATCGTCACTGTCCGGCAGCGCCATCTAACACGCAGCGGTGAGGAGGTCGTCACCGTCATCCGTGCGAAAGGAGAACTGAGCGCTATCCCGACTTGGATGATCGAGCCACAGGCATCGCAACTCGATGTCCATGAGCCACCACGCTCGCCGTGACTCTATCAGCATTGGAAGCCGCCGCGACACCGACCGATCAGGACGGAGGTGCGGCATGACCCGACACAGACTTGGAGCCAGCAGGGCCTGCAACGTCGCACGTGTGCTGCATGCACGATGCGCGGCTCCTGCCTTATCGTGGCTGCTTCGCCGTGTACCGTCACGAGGAGCCACGCATGAGACGATCGATTCGATCCAAGCAGTGCGACTTGTTTGCTGCCCCGGCTATTGCGCCGCTGACATTACCTGTAGTGATGCGTCCAAAATTGGTGAGCTTGCTGAGCGCATTGCTGTTGGAGGCGATTTCGCATCGACGTTCACAAGCGCACCGTGCGCAGCAGGAGGCCTGTCATGAACAGCAAGATCACGCCTGAACATATCGCGCGCAGGGCCTACGTCTACGTCCGACAGTCCTCGCAAGATCAAGTGCGCAACCATCAGGAGAGCCGTCGCCGTCAATACGCGCTGCAAGAGCACGCCCAGGCTCTCGGCTGGAGGGACGTCGCGGTGATCGACGAGGACCAAGGACGCTCGGGCGGAGGGACGACGGTCCGCTCGGGATTCGAGCGGTTGCTCACGGAGGTGTGCGAGGGCAAAGTCGGTGCGGTACTCGCGCTGGAAATCTCCCGCCTCGCGCGCAATGGACGTGAATGGCATACGCTCATGGAGTTCTGCGCGGTTGTTGGAACACTGTTGGTGGATGAGCATGGCGTGTATGACCCGGGCCTGACCAACGATCGATTGCTGCTGGGTATGAAAAGCACCATGTTAGGTTGGATTCGTGAGTGTCAACATCCTTCCGTGCCTTCTTGATCCGGTCTAGACTCCGATCCTTCGAGTAGCCCCAGCCTCATTGAGGCGAGTAGCCGGGAGGGGTCTGGGGAGGGTCGAGTCCACACTGGAGGCTGTACCGTGCGCCGATCGTTTGATCGAGCGACATTGACACCTCTTCGCGAGATGCCCAGCGAGGACGCCCTCGCGTTGCTTGCGATCTATTACAAGGCGGACCCGACTTACTTACCGATCAAAGATCCGCGAAGCCGCCGTTGGCATGTGTGCACGGCATGCGGCGAGTTTGAGATCCTCACGACCGGATCTACCAAGTGGTACGACACCCGCGCCAAGAAGGGGGGCGGCGGCGCCATCGATCTGGCGATGCACGTTCTCCATGTGCCGTTCGTCGATGCCGTCAAGTATCTCATCGAACGCGGGCGCTCTCATGGTTGAGATTATTCGCAAAGGCGAGTTGCCGCAACCCAATGAGGTGCCCGCGGCACTACGTGCGGCCGCGACCGCCGCGCTCAAAATGACAGTGCGCGAGCCGAGACCCGCCGGGTTCCCACTGCTTTTCAGTTCGGACTTGCAACTCATCGAGCCTGCTATCGCGTTTCTGCACGAGCACGCGATTCAGCGCGCGCATTCCGCCGACACCGTTCGTACGTACCTCGAGATTCTTTATGAGTGGTTCGATGCCCTGGAGCAGAACGGCGTTCGGTGGGACGAGGTCGATGCGGCCGATCTCGTGGCCTACCGCAACCGCATGCTTAAGCAGCCGAGTGCCCACACTGGCCGCGCCTACAGCGTTCGCACGATCAACCATAGGGTGCGTGGCATCCTTCGATTTTATGGCTGGGCCGTTCGCAACGCCTGGTTAGCGGCTTCCGCCTTGATCGGTCGAGCAAGTGATTTCTCTCTCACCCGGCATGATCGCAGAACTCGCCGCCGCTACGGCGATGACGTCGGTCGAAGTGTCTTTGTGCTGCGGCAGTTCGAGACATTGCCGCGTCCCCTCACGAGCCTGCAAGCCCGCGACCTGTTAGCGCAACTCCCACCACCCTATGATTTGATGGCGCGCTGGCAACTGTACACCGGTCTTCGGGTCAGCGAGTTGTTGCGACTTAGCGTCAACGATGTGTCCAAACGCT
>JBEKWD010000506.1:0-2924 GCA_049513435.1 Steroidobacteraceae bacterium
CGCCGTCATGCACGGCGCTGATCTGTTTGGTGTTCGCGGGAACGTAGTGACCGATGCGCTCGGCGAGCGACGCGGCCAGCACAAGCGTACCGAGCACGGCGCTGATGACATAGAGCGCACAGGCGAGCGCGATTGTTTTCATTGGATCCTCCCCCTAAAACTATAGCTGTGTCGGTGCCCTCGCAGACATGGACCAGGCGACCTTATCAGCCGGCGCTGACTCGTTTTTATCGGTATCTTTGCCCCAGGTCCAGTAGAGGCCCAAGTACGCGTAAGTTTCAGATTGACCCACTACCGTGCGGCCCAAGCAGAACAAAAGCTGGAAAGCCGGCTTGCTGAAGTAATAATAGCCCCCAAAATCGAACATCGTGGCTGAATGCGTCTGCGGCGTGGCCAGCCCTTCAGGGCCGTGATACCAGATCTCTCCACCCAAGGTCCACTTATCTCCAATATCACGTTGTAGCAGCCAGCCCGCATACGGGAAGCTCTTGTAATCAACCTGATGCACGAGCTCGTAGCCCGCGCCGCCATAGGTTGTCCACGGGTCCGAATCCTTCTGAATCCAGATTGGGAGCTTGTACCACGTCTTGCCGACACCGAGGCCCTTGGAATAGCTGCCCGTCGGCAGCTCGATCATCGTGAAGGTACCCACCTCCGGCCGATTGTCGGTTTGGGAGATGAAGCGGTATTTGACGCCGAGTTCGGTGTCAATCAGGCCATAGGTCGTCGGCCCCGCTCCGGCCGGAAGATAGGTCGGGTCATTCGACGGCATGGCCGCACCGAAACTGGCTATCGCGTGAAGTTGCGTATTTGGAAATGCGCCCCAGTTGAACTCGAACGCCGGGCCCATCGTATCGGTCTCAACGGGCGTGCCGTCACTACTCGAGAAGACATAGAACTCGTAGTGCCCGAGGTCGACCGGCTCAGGATCGTCGGTTTGAAACGGTGGACCAGCCAGCGCCTGAAGCGGCAGTGCGGCCAACGCCAGCGCTACTGCGATCGCGCCCGCGTGCACAAGCCGAACGCGCGTTCGCATCGCGGATCACTTGCCTTGCAACAGGTCCATGAAGGGAGGGAAAGTCAGCAGTAATCCCCCGACAAGCAGCAGTGCGGCGGCCAGATTGACGCGTTGCAAGTTAGGATTGCGTTCGACCCAGCGGCGAGAGAGCGCAAACCACGACGCGAACCATACGGTGATGGCGACATCCGTGACGCCTGAGAGCGGTCCGGTAGGATTCCAGAAGTTCAACATCCGCGCGAACGCGGGGATTGCATCGGCGGCGAGTGCCAGTACCCCAAGGGCGAATCCACCGATTGCCGCAGCCAGAACCGCTGCCGCCCCGGGGCCACTCACGAGCTTAGGCGCCGAATTTTCGCTCATGCGTTTCCTGCATGACGATGACGTTCGGACCACCCCGAACCGGTGCGAACTTATTCAGCATGGCTCCGAAGAAGCCCGCGACTGACGCAGCGATGAAGCCCAGCGCGAGTAGAGCAAACACTGCGTTGCGGAGTGATTTGTGGAAGCGCAGATCAGTACCGTAGTGCGCAAACAGATATGCCACTGCGGTCAGGCTGATCGGTGCGAGCCAGGCGATGTGCTCCTTCCACTCCATACCAATGTCGTGCCAACCGGCGGTGGCAGTATTGGACAGCAGGAGGCGCTGAGGATATCCGGCCAGATCGAGTGTTCCAGCTGGTGGATGAGCACGATACCAGGGGTAGATGGCGTATGCCCCGAGAAGGACCGCGGCCCACGCGAGTAGCGCCATGACGGCCAGATAGACTGAAAAGAAGTTGCGCTGGCCGCGGCTCGGCGTCCAAGAATTGGTCGAGGCCGAGATTGCGTACAGACCGATGGCGGCTCCCGTGAAGCTGAGCAGAAGCAGTGCACCGAAGAACATGCCATGCACGATAGTCACCACTTCCTCTTCGAACAATTCGCCGAATAGTTCCCGGACTTTTGATTTGGCGGCGGAAAGCGCAGCGCGTCCCGCCCTTGTCGCCCGATAAACCCTTCGCTCCGTGCCGCCAATACGCTGCTTTACCGACCTCAACAGTCCCTTGCGCTCGAGCCCGTGCAGAAGCGGATAGAGCGTGCCCGCGCTCAGTTCGTATCCATGCCGGCGAAGTTCTTCAATCATCTCCAAGCCGTAGACCGCCTCCTTGCACGCGTGATACAGCACATGGAGGCGGATGAGCCCGGCGTAGAGCTCCCGGTGATCCACGATAGGCGCGCCCTTGGCGGAAACTCTTGCCTTCCCTTGAGCGGTTTTGATCCTCAATCTTTGCACCTGCGCACGGCCAGCCGCGGATTATATCATCGACGTTCGATATCGAATACCGCTATCGAAGCCCTGTACCACGATCATCGCATCACGTCGGACGCTCATCTGTGATACCTTGCCGCGCTGCGCTTGGCCGACTTTTGCATTGCAACCCAAATGATGGCAGTCGTTACGAGATCATTGCGTCGTTGGCGAATGCGCTGGCTGTTGTTGGCGCTGGTCACGAGTGGTGCCCGTGCCGGCGGCGGTCCGCTTGGCATCGATCACGAGTGGACCTACGACAACAGCGGCATCTGGTCAACGCGGTACGAATCAGTCGTCGAGTACGGCGCTCTCGCGTTCGAGGTTGGTGGCGCATTGTGGCTGGGCAACGAGAACGAATTCGGCCATACGCTCTGGGAATCGATTGATGCCACGGCGCTGGGGGAGTTCAGCGCCGCGGTTCTGAAATACGGCCTCCAGCGAGCACGGCCTAACCAGGGCGACAACCCGGACAAATGGTTACAGGGTAGCGGCAATGACAGCTTTCCGAGCGGACAGGTGACGCTGCAGGCGAGTTTCGTCACGCCGATCATTCTCCGTTACGCACACGATGATCCCTGGATCTGGGCGCTCGAAGCGCTACCAGTCTACGAC
>JBEKWD010000507.1:0-2903 GCA_049513435.1 Steroidobacteraceae bacterium
GCGGCCGAATATGCATTTGACGATCAGGTGATCGGTGGCGGCCGTGGCACCGATACCTACGCCGATGTTGATTTCCCATACGGGAGACACGTTCAAATCGGTCACGGCGAAGACCATCTGCTGTTGATTGTGAGTGGAGTCAAAGTCCCCGAGCGGTCCGTAATCGGCGTAGTACTCGATGCCGCCGCTCACGACGCTGGTAAAGTCGTAGCTGATCTTGACACCAGGTGCGAACTGCACGCCTTCGGTGGCGTCCGGGCCGTGCCAGGTGCGCTCGAGCGCGGGGTTGACGGCGAGATACCAGCGCCCGATCGCCTTGTCGATGATCGGACGAATCTCCCAGGTCCACGTGTCGGGCGAGTAGACAGCGCGCTGGTAGCCGAGCTCGGTCGACAGGCTCACGCCGACCGGCCAGTCCCACGAGTCCGGCACGCGCACGCGTGGGCGGATATGGTCACCCACCCATTGCACGCCATGGCCATCCTGTTCGCTCGTGAATATATAGAATCCCAGCTCGGACCAATCATTAATACCCTCGGTGAGCTCGACGGTCTCGTGCTCCTGATGGTTGGTCGGATACACGCCATCGATTGTGGCCGTCTGCCCTTTGACGGTGAAATTGGAGTGCAATTCCACCATCAGGGTTTCGGGCGTCACCGTCTGGGAGCCGTACACCTGGATTTCATAATTGCCCTGCGCTCGAGCGAGCGTCGAAATGCAAACGAGCGCCAGCGGCACGAGCCAGCGCACCGCCGAGGCGGGCGCGCTCTCAGGCATATTGAAACAGCATCATAAAGCCGAAATCCATATGGTTCTGCTGATGACAGTGAAACAGGCTCGCGCCCGGATTGTCGGCCGTAAACTCGACCTCAGCCTGAGTCTGTGAATCAACCAGCAGCACATCCTTGATGATGCCGCGGACGATCTTTACGCTCTTAGAAGCCGAATTCGAAGCCCCTTTCAATGGCGCACCGAGACTGCGCAGCTCGAAGCTATGGCGGTGCAGATGCAATGGATGATCATCCATGCTCTTGTTGATGAACTGCAGGCGGTAACGCTGGCCCGCCTTCAGCGGGTCAGTGCCCGTATCGGGATAGGATTTCCCGTTTATCATCCAGGTCTCCATGCTGCCATGACCCTGGAACTTCGATTCAATAACCAGCGGGATATTGATTGGAGACGCCGCAGGCTCTACATCGGGTTGGCCGCCGGCGAACTGCTCATAATTCCAGACCAGATCAGTCGGCTGCTGCCACCTCGGCCGACCAGTCTGGTTCGCATATTCGACAATAATGCCCATGCCGGCGGCCTGCACGTGTTTACGCACCTCGCCAAGGATCCAGACGCCGGGATTGTTCATCGCCACGAGCGCGCAGACGCGCTCGCCCGGAGCGAGGCGCAGCATCGGCACAGCTTGGGCCGTCGGCACCGCATTACCATCAAGCGCGATCACCCGCAGCTCATGGCCCGCGAAGGATAGCCAGTGAACCTCACTTGGGCTGGAGTTCAGTACGTGCAGCAGCACGCGCTGTCCCTGTTTGACGCGCAGCGGCTCGCCTGAGCCCATGATCTTGCCGTTGATCGTCGCGAAGTTATAGCTCGGGTTCATGGAACCATCGTCGCTGGCAAGCATGTAGCCGCCCCAATCGTGCAGCGCGAGAAAGAACTCCTGATCGTAGCGTCCGGGCTCATCGCCGGCCTCGATCATCAGGAAGCCATGCTGTCCGCCATACTGCCCGCGGGTCAGCTCACCCATCGCCATCGTGTTCAATGCTGCCGTCAGCGTCCACAGGCGTAAACAAGCCGTGCCAGTGCACCACCTCGGCACGGTCATTGTGGTTCGTGACCTCAATAGTGACCGGCCGCCCTTCTTTGAACCGCAGCAACGGACCCGGAACCTGGCCGTTGTAAGCGACGGTTTTGAGCCTATGACGTGGTGAGAGCTCAAGCGTGAACGGCGCGATCTCGAGCCTATAGTCAGGCGTCGCGATATTCTGCGCCGCTGCCGGCAGCGCAGCCGACACGGCTGCCATGCCGGAGAGCTGCAGCAGGTCGCGCCGCGAGATCATGATGCAATCATAGCAAGCCAACACCCGCGAGCTTTAGTCTTCCGTGCTGAAATGCCGTCCGTAATCGCTCAGTAGTATCTGTACGCCAAGGTAACTCGTGAACTCAGGCTGCCCGTAGGAAAATCCATTGAGACTGCGACCGACCAGGAACAGTGCGATCAAACCCTGACGCAATTTGTAGCGGCCGCCGACATTCAGTGTAATGGCGTGCGGCATGCCCCCGTCTGCGAAATCATCGTATATCTCGCCGTCAAGCTCGAGCCGTTCGTTCACCGAGCGGCCGGCAGCAAACCCGAGAATGCGCTCTTTGGGTCCATGCACGGGAAAATAACTGCCCGCTTCAAAATCCACATCAATCGGGCCGATCGTTCTCTGCAGCTCAAATGGCAGCAGAAAACGCGGACCGGCACCACCGAGTCCCTTGGCCTGCGCAAGTGCCGATAAGCCGGTCTCAATCTGAGGAAAGACCGACATATGCCAGCCGTCCTCGCCCTGATCCAGAAACCGCCACTTCACTCCGGGATAGCCATTGCTCCAGTCGCTCGCAACAGGCTGCCCGCTCGCGCTTTGCACGACGTACGGTACCTCGTAGGTCAACTGGATGCGATCGCCGACGCCGTAGTTCAAGTCGATCTGCGGTATTTGGTAGGAAGAAACCCCACGAGCAAAGGTCGGCATCACACCAAGATTGATCTCCCAATGCGCATTGCCTGGAGTGCCCGGATCATTCGTCAGAAACGGCGGACCGGCCTGCGCGTGTGCCGTGCTCGGGGCGTGCAGGGCTATCGCACCCAGGCAGGCGGCGAACGTGACTTTCGCCAGCCTGCGCAACGG
>JBEKWD010000508.1:0-3021 GCA_049513435.1 Steroidobacteraceae bacterium
CGGTGTGCTGAGCAGTGTACCCCAGAGGCTCAGGTTGACCTCTACACTCAGGCGATCATGGATTTCGGTGCGACGCTCTGCACGCGGCGCAGGCCCTTATGCACACAGTGCCCATTGAGCCGTCAATGCGTCGCACGGCGCTCAGGCCGTGTGGACGAGCTGCCCACTGCGCGCATTGTGTCCCGGCGTCCCAAGCGCGGCATCGTGATGCTGCTGGCGCGGCGCAAGGATGGTCAGATACTGTTGCAGCGCCGGCCTGAGGAGGGTATCTGGGGTGGCCTGTGGACATTGCCCGAGTTTACGAACCAGCAGGCCGCCAGGCGCTTTTGCAGAACGAAGCTGCAGCGCGCGCGCCTCGAGTCCGAGCCGCTGCCGCGGATGCGTCACGCATTTACGCATTTCGAGCTTGAGATCACGCCGCTGCGGGCAAGCTGTAGCGGCATCTGTGCGGTGATGGAAGGGCCACAAATGCTCTGGTATAACCCGCGCGAGCCGGCGCGCATCGGCTTGCCGGCACCGATAGCCGCGCTGTTATCCGCGCCAGGAAATATCAAATCATGAGCCGAATGGTCCAGTGTGTCCTTCTCAAGCGCGAAGCACCCGGCCTCGAACGGTTGCCTTACCCCGGGCCACTGGGCCAACGGATTTTTGAGAACGTATCGAAAGAGGGCTGGGAACGCTGGCGCGCGCATCAGATCATGCTTATTAATGAGTACCGCCTCACGCCGATCGAGCCCAAGGCGCGCAAGTTCCTCGAGTCCGAGATGGAGAAATTCTTCTTCGGGGTGGGCTCGTCCAAGCCCGGAGAGTTTGTCGAGCCTGGCCGAGGCTAGGGCGCCGAACTGACCTTGCGCATGCAAATCGAGGGTTGCAGCCAAGCGCACGGATCAGTCTAATACGAACGCAGGCACACGCGGCCAGGTAGCTCAGTTGGTAGAGCAGCGGACTGAAAATCCGCGTGTCGGTGGTTCAATTCCACCCCTGGCCACCACTAAATCAAGGATTTAGAGCCATCGTCTTCACACTGAGTGTGGAATACCGTTCTGGGTGTGGAATTTGGGGCGGTGTCAACTCCTGTTAGGTTAGATCTTCGCTGTGTTTCGTTCTCACAGAGCCATCTTGCTCCACGGGCCATGAGATTTGGGCGTCGGTTTCGCGGAGAATTCAGTGAAACTCACGCCGGCACCAAACTCGATCCTAAGGACAGATACTTTTCGTCAGATGCAGCTCCGCTGTTTGTTCTGTTGAAAGACTACCGACCGCTACCTGCGGTGAGAGGGACCGCTTTTGACCCGGAGCAGGCGGTTGCGAGCGGCCGCTTTCAGGCGGTCAATTAGACACGGGGCGAGGCATGCGATCCAGAAGCCTGTGGGCAGGCGAGCCTCCTTACGCGTGGGTTGTTTCGCTACGTCCTAGGTTCCGTTCTTTGTATCAAGGTGAGGGTGAGTAACGCGTGTAGACGAAGTCGCGAGCTTTGGCAGGCTCGTGGCAGGGAAAGCAATCATTGTTCCGTCCGGATACGGCAACTTCCCTTCCCGGTAGGCCTTAATCGCTACATCGTTGCCGAGAATGACGCGAAGATCGTTGTTGTTGCCAGCCTCGTGGGCCACGGAGATCACTCCCCAATCGCGGTATCCGGGAGGAATTTCGACTCCGAAGATCGGGGATGCGGCCTCATCGACTCCTGGCGCTGCGAAAGGCATCGACCCGCCGATACAGGCCGCCGCCACGAACAGTGGAACACTTATCCGTTTCATGGAACATTCTCCCAAGAGGTGCTGCACCTCCAGTCTCGCGCTACCGACCAGTACTCCCTTAAGGCGGCTGAAGGTGACGGCCAGGAATTCGGCCTTGGAATGGTAACGGCCGGCTAGGGGATGGGTGCCTTCGACAGTCCAATCGACGTCTTCGGCCACGCGATCCCAGAACTTCGGCTGAGTTTCCGCCTCGCTAAACTAGCGAACAGGGCGATCCGGTCGTCGCGGATATTACTCATCGAAATCCTCCTTACTTTGTTCCTGATGCGGTCATTCAGTGGGACCGCGCGATCCCCAGGGTGAGGCGTCCACGATGCCCAACGGTCAGTCGAGTGCGCCCTTTACGGCGCCTGTATCTGCACCGGCGGCCCGTTAATTCCTCCTATCTGCGGTGCGATCACAAGGTAGCGCCGCTTCTCGGGGCCGCCACCCTGCACGATGTTACGAATCGGACCTATCGCGTTGACAATCGCCGAGCCCACCGGATTGGTCATGAAGGCGGCGAGGGGCTCCAGCATGCCGCTGCCGTCCGCCTCTTCGGCGAGCGCGAGCACGTAGGACTGCTTCGGAACAAGGCCGGTGACGGCAGCCTGGATGACCTGCGTCAGCCCTTGGTCGAACAGCGTCACACTTGTCGGAGGATTCACCACCTTGGCCGCTTTGCCATCTTTCAGCGGCAGCAGCGTCAGATAGGCAGCTTGGCCGGCGACACCAAGTTGCTGCAGTCCTTGCAGCCCATCACCTTCGGGCACGGCCCCAGGTACGTAGGCGATAGCCTGCGGCGCCTGACCGATGGGGACGTTGCCAATCACAGTGTTGGTGGCGGTGTCGATCACCGCCAGTGCGTCGGCATTCTCCAGCCCTACGTATATGCGCGAGCCGTCGCCGGAAGGCCACACGCCATGCGGCAACTTGCCCACCGGAATGGTCGCGACCTGCGAGAAATCGTCGGTCCGAAATACTTTTATCTGGTTCAGTCCCCCGACGCTCACGTACGCGAACATGCCCTTGGGGGTGAGCGCAAAGTTGACGTGGTTCGTTATCGGCCCGGTGTCGATCGACTTGATCACCGCGAATGGCGGCCTTGCGTCGAAGACCATCGTACGTCCCACATCTTTCAACGTGAACCAAACTTGCTTGCCATCGGGCGTGGCGGCGATATTCGGACAGAATGGGCTATCTTGCTTGACGTGGCCGACGATCTGGTGCGTGACCACGTCGATGACGACCGTCTCCGGGTTGAAGGAGGAGCAGACGTAGCCGA
>JBEKWD010000509.1:0-1505 GCA_049513435.1 Steroidobacteraceae bacterium
GTACTGAGCGCGAGACCATTTGGATTGCCGTGCGGGGTTCGGTACAAGACCTCAGTCGGCGCGGCCATGCGCGTCTTGATCTTTGCTAGATCGGGCGGACAGGCATTCGTGCCCGCGCGTTGCGCGAAGGCTTCGCGCGGCAACCCGGCCGCGATTGGAACCGCCGCCGCGGCGAGGCTCAAAAAGTTCCTGCGCTGGATCATTGCAATCCCCCGCGCGCATAATACCAGACGCCACAAAGGAGAACGCGCCGTGGCAGAAGATTTGAATGCGGAGCTCGAGCGCCTGCGGGCAGAAAATGCGGCGCTGAAGCGGCCCGACCGCGGCGGCAAGCCCTGGTTGAAGGTCAGTGAAAAAGGCGCCGTGTCGGTCTACGGCATGGGGCGCTTTCCGGTGACTCTATATAAGGAGCAATGGCTGCGCCTGTTGGCCATCGCCGATGAGATCAAAGCCTTTATCACGGCCAATGACGAGCGCCTGAAAAGTAAAGAATCCTGACGAGGGCCGCATCGGTGCGGCCCTGAGCTTTAGGCCGCGAACAGCGTGCAGGCGTGCAGCGCGACGCCCACGACGCCACCGACCAGGGCGCCATTGATGCGGATGAACTGCAGGTCCTTGCCGATCTCGAGCTGAACTTTGCGGCCCACTTCCTCGGCATCCCAGCTCCTGAGCACCTCCGCGATCAGCGTCGCAATCTGACCGCGAAACTGCAGCGTCGCGCCGCGCGCAAAACGCAGCCAGGCGCCGTTGATACGGTCCAGAACGCCCCGGTCGCGCGCCGCACCCTCGGCCATCGCGATGATGAGGGCCGTAGCCGATTGCCGCAGGACCGAGTCCTCCTGCAGCAGGTCAGCCTCCGCGCGCGCCGCCAGGGTCTCACGCAGCTGCTGGATATGCTCATCACGCGCCCATTTTTCCAGCAGGTCACGCAGCCAGCCGCGTACGATCTCGTGGTAGCGCGGTGATTGCTCCAGTTCAGCCACCAACTCTCGTAGTGCTGTATCCACTTCGCCGCGCACGGCATGCGCGGGATCGGTCGCGATCTCGTGCACGAGGCTGCGAAATCCCTGCAGAAACTTCCTGACGATGTAGGCATCGAGCGGCGCTGGCGTATATCTGGATACCTGCGCAAACTTCGAGCGCACGAGTTCCTCATTCGCCACGAGCCAGCCGTCCAGAAATCTGAGCCCCGCCTGCAGCGCCGTCCGATGCAGCCCCGCTTCCATGAGCACCTCGAGCGCTTTGCTCAATGGCCGCGCCATATTGAGCTCGAGCAGATGTGGGGCGACGTGCAGCCGAAACAAGCGGCGCACGTCGGCATCATCGGGCGCGCGCAAAATGGCGGGAACCGCACTCATGAACAGCGCCGCGAGGCGCGAGGCGTTCGCGGGCGTCGCGGCCCACGCCGCTACGTGCTGCGCGCTATCGTAGCGCTCGAGCTTGGCGACGACGTTTTCCGGCGTGAGCAGGTGCTGCGTGACAAATTCCCCGAGACTCCGGCCGAT
>JBEKWD010000509.1:1510-2853 GCA_049513435.1 Steroidobacteraceae bacterium
ATATTCTCCTTGTTTGCCGGAATGATGGCCGTATGCGGAATGGGTAGTCCCAACGGGCGGCGAAACAGCGCAACCACGGCGTACCAGTCAGCGATGGCGCCGATCGCTGAGGCCTCCGCGAATGCGCGCACCCATCGCAGCCACGGCCAGATTGCTTCATAGCGCGCGCTCAGCAGCAAAACACCCAGCGCGGTACACAGCAGCGCGGTGGCGAGGCTCTGCATGCGCACGAGCTGCGATTGCTTACGCAAGGTCCGGGCAGTGGACGCAAGCGCATCGGTTTGGCTGATCATCGATCAGTGGCAGACTTGGTTACGTCCCAGCCGCTTCGCCCGGTAGAGCATCTCGTCGGCCACGCGGTACAAGTCGGAATGCTGCATCGACGGTTGCAACGCCGCCACACCGATCGACACGGTGACTGTCAGGATCCGGCGATCGGCGGTAAAGGTCTGCCCCGCGATCAGGACGCGCAATGTCTCGGCAATCTGTGCCGCCTGGGTCAGCGAGGTCTCAGGCAATATCGCGCAGAACTCATCACCGCCGTAGCGCCCGAGAATGTCGTCGGGTCGCAGACGCTGTTGCAGTAATTGCGCCAGACGGGCCAGCACAGAATCACCGGACAGATGTCCATGCGCGTCGTTGACCTGTTTGAAGTCATCGATATCGAGCATCAACAGCGACAGCTCGCGCTCGTAGCGTTGTGCGCGGCGTATTTCCTCAGTCAACAGTGCATCGAGCTGGTAGCGGTTGGACAGGTTCGTCAGACCGTCCGTCACCGCCATTTGATTCATGATCGCGTGATACTGAGCTTCGATATCCGAGCCCGATAGATACTTGAACACCGTGTCGCCGATCCGCAATTGATCACCGCGGCGCAGTCGCCATTCCTCGCGAGTGACGCGTTCATTGTTGATGTACGTGCCGTTGGTGGATTGCAGATCGCTGACCAAAAACTCCGCGCCGCGCCGCTCGAGCTTCGCATGTTGTCGTGAGACCGAATCGCTCGGCACCACGATATCGTTACCGCTGCCGCGCCCTATGCGCATTACGGGTTTGGTCAATACATGGCGGCGGCCCAGATCGGATTGCACAGCAGTATGGATGACGACCAGGCAATCCTCGACCTGCGAGCCTGGATGCAACGCTCTATGACCAGTAATGCGAGTATTGACGTCGTCGTCGCTATCCACTAGGTTTTTCTGCCCGTATGCGCAATGAGACCTCGCGCAAGCCTACTGCCAACCCGCTCCTTTTCAAACCCCGCACGTGATTCTTAGCGCAATTGCGGCCGTGCCGCTGCTGATATGGACCTATTTGCTGCTCGGACGCGGCGGCTTCTGGCA
>JBEKWD010000510.1:0-2569 GCA_049513435.1 Steroidobacteraceae bacterium
CCTATGTGTCACGACGCTGTTTCTACACCACTTCCAGTCTCAAGCCCTCGAGCGGCTGCTATATGCGATCGCCGCCCGGTGTGGGACATTTGTTGCCTGTGAGCCCCGTCGCAACTCAGTGGCGTGGCTCGGTAGCCATCTGCTTGGCGTCCTGGGCGCTAACGAAGTGACGCGTGAAGACGGGGTGACGAGCGTCGTGGCGGGTTTTGCCGGGCAGGAGCTGAGTGCTCTATGGCCCGCAACCGGAGCACGTTGGCGGCTACGGGAGTACTTCGCGTGGCCATTTACCCATTGTCTCGTGGCGGACGGACACAGCAGCGTGGGTGGATCAACTGGCGCGAAGCAGCAAACCGGCATTGTTGAACAACAGGCCGCAGATCGAGCAGCGTATGAAAGGCTCTGATACCGATGCGCTGGTCATCGGCGGAGGCCCCGCCGGAGCGTCCGTCGCCATCCGACTGGCTAGCCTGGGGTGGCGGGTAACCCTGCTGGAGCAGACATCGTTCCCTCGTCAAAAAGTCTGCGGCGAGTGTCTAGGACCGGCCAGTCTGGAGCTGCTGGACGACTTCGGCTTGGGTTCGAAGGTCAGCCAGCTTGCCGGTCCAGCGATACGCCAGGTGGCGTGGATGGCCCGCGATCGGACCATTGTGGCTGAAATGCCAGCGTGCCGCGGCGGTCGTCATGCATACGGCTGTGCGATCGGCCGCGACTGCCTCGACTTGCTTTTGTTGGAGCACGCGCGATCGCAAGGCGTCGACGTCGTGCAGCCGGCCAAGGTCCTACGTGTGCTCGGCGTTCCGGGTGACTTTGATTGTGTCTATGAATGGCGGTGTAACGGTATCACTGAGGCACGCGAGCGCCGTACCGAGCATCACCGGAAGGCGGCCGTTGTGATCGACGCACATGGTTCCTGGGAGCACGGCCCTGAATGCCACGCCGCTGAGCGTAATCATGCCGAAGATTTTCAGCCGCGATCCTCAGATTTGTTAGCCTTCAAGGCTACATTCGATGGTGCGACCCTCGCCAAAGGCGTACTACCGGTACTGTGCTTGCCTGGGGGCTATGGCGGAATGGTCGTGTCAGATCGAGGTCGAACCACCATCGCCTGTTGCATAGGGCGTGCAACGCTGCGGCAATGGCGTGCACATGCGCGGGGCGGCGCAGCGGGTGACGTCGTCGAGGGCTACTTGCGCAGCTCATGTGACGGAGTTGCAGCCGCTTTGCGCACCGCACATCGGCAAGACCCATGGCATGCAGTTGGACCCCTCCGAACGGGTTTCCATCAGCGAGGCGCTTCGGGAATCCCCCGGATAGGCAACGCCTCGGCGGAGGCCCATCCGCTGATCGGCGAGGGCATCTGCATGGCGCTGCAGTCTGCGGCAATTCTTGCAAAGCTTTTTGCGCAGCGGCCAAAGGACCTGCCAGCCGCCTGGATAGTTGACGTGCAGCGCGCTCACGAGGCCATCTGCAGGGCCGCGCGCGCTGACGACCGGCGCACTGCTTGCCGGGAAGGCGCGTCGCGGGGAGCTAGAACTTAACTTGCGTCCGGCGGTCGCATGACTACGCTCGAAACGATACAAAATATTCTAATCGAGGAATTCAAGCTCACCGCGGATCGCTTGCCCCCGCAAGCCACACTGGCGGACCTCGGAATCGATTCTCTTGATCTGGTCGATTTGCTTTTCAAGATCGAGGATCGCTTTGGCCTCAAGATCACGGACGACGTGCCGCGTTCGCTGGCAACGCTTGGTGACGTCACAGCGTACATAGACAAGCTACTGGAGAATCAGTCCAACAAGAGCGGGATCCATTCGGGCACGGACGGCTCATCGTGACGTCCCGGGTGGCCGTCACCGGCATGGGTGTCGTAGCGCCGCTGGGTAACTCGATCGATGAGCTGTTTGCCAGTCTGCAGGCCGGCAAGTCTGGTGTCAGAGTTCTGACTGCGCCCTGCAGCGAACCAGGCAGGCCGTCGATTGGCGCAACCGTCGAAACTCCGGTGTGTCCGCGCATCTCTGAGACGCGCCTGCGTATGTTGGATCGGGTCAGCTATCTCGCTCTCGTCGCAGCTATGCAGGCCGTTGAGGACTCCGGGATCGACTTCACCCAGGAGAATCGCGAGCGGTGCGGCGTTTCGGTCGGCACAGGGATGGGAGGCGCGGCGACCACCGACGAGGGCTACCACACTCTGTACGCGGAGCGCTCGGACCGAATCAAACCTTTTACTGTCATCGCCGCGATGACTAATGCGGCGGCAGCTTGGATCGGGCTGGAATATGCTCTAGCCGGCCCGAATCTGACCTACTCCACTGCTTGCTCCTCATCGGCAGTTTCGATAGGCGAAGCGGCTGAAAAGATCAGAGCCGGCCGAGCCGACGTCATGATCGCCGGAGGCGCTGAGGCACCGTTGACCCCCGGAGTGCTCCGAGCCTGGACCGCCATGCGCACACTGGCCTCGGCTGACGCCTTGAATCCAGGCGCTTCGTGCCGACCCTTTTCCCTGACTCGTTCCGGCTTGGTATTAGGCGAAGGCGCGGCTTTTCTCGTCCTCGAGTCATGGGAGCATGCG
>JBEKWD010000511.1:0-2666 GCA_049513435.1 Steroidobacteraceae bacterium
TGCAGCTCGTCAGCCTCGCAGCAAAAAGCAATATCGCTAGCTCACCATGAGAGCGAAGACCTTTCTCGGGTCAGTGTAGACGTTATAACCGATTCACACAGTCCGAATTAGGGGTAAGCATTACGCTTGTTACACAACGGAGCTGATGCCCTCGGCCACGGCCGCAGCGGCGGGGAAGGCGAAGGCCAAATAACGGTGGAGGCAGGGAGTTGGCCTCGGCCCGTTCTGGTGAACGGGCTGCGGTCCGCTCCTGGAAGGACCTGGTTGCGCAAACGAGTGATGGAGACTACGACAAAGCGGCGGCGAATGGCCGCCGCGGATCTCGCGTACACCCTGGCGGGCGGCATACGACCGGCCCCGAGACTGACCTAGAAATCGGAATGGGAGGTGGTGTCATGCTCAACCTCCCATCTCGCCGCGTTCATATGTATCCGCGCGGCGACTATCTCTATTGCGGCCGGGGCGGACGAGCATTGGCGATGGCCACCTCGCGTCCCCAGGAGATCAGTTCGGGCGAGCAGTCGTCGCGATCGATAATGCACTCGATCAGCGTCGGCCCATCTTGATTAGCGTGCGCAACCTTAATCGCCTCGGCCAGCTCTCTGCCATTAGTAGCCCGGAGGCCTTTTCCTCGCCCGTCCTCCGCATTGAATGCTTGAATTAGCCCGGCATAATCCCAGTTCTTGATGTTGTTATATGGACCGTCATGGATTTCGACTTCGATCGTGTATCCATGATTGTTCATCAGGAAAATCGTTACCGGAAGTTTCCGCCTGATCATTTGCGCGACCTCTTGCGCAGTGAGCTGAAAGGACCCGTCGCCGATGATCGCGACGATGCGGCGGCTCGCCGCGCCGACCGCATAACCGAAAGTAGCGGGGACGGCCCATCCGATCGAGCCCCACTGCATCTCGATCTCGAAGCGTGCGCCTGCTGGTAGCGTCATGCCCATGCCGTTGAACCAGGCATCACCAGTCTCGACTATGAGTGTGGTATCGGTGGTGAGAAGGGACTGAACTTGCCGCACCACTTCGGTCCGGATCAGCTTGGCGTTAGGTTCAGCGGCGCGCTTCAGCTGTGGCTCGACACGTATGCGCTCGTACTCGATCTGAGTCGCATCGCGCTTCGGTACCATCCGAGCTAGGCCCGAAAGAAAGTCCGATAGACGAACGCGGCCGAAATCGTATCCCTCGAGCGTTACCCGATCCACGTCTGCGGTCAGGATATTGGCACCACTGGGCATCGCAGTCCAGCCAACGGTGGAGTAATCATTGAAGATTGTGCCAAGGCAGATCACGCTGTCAGCCCAATCAACGATCTGCCGCGCGGCGGGACTTCCAACCTCCCATACCAGCGAATTGCCGATGATTCTCCGGAAAGAAACTCTTCGCTGCAGCCATGACAGTGACAGCACACCCGAGCGCTTCGGCAAACTCGACTGCCTGCTTCTCTGCGCCGGCCGCGCGAAGTTTGCTGCCGATCAACAGCACCGGTTTTTTCTTGGCGCGCAGGAAGTCGGCTACCGTAGTGAGGGCCGCCTGCAGTGCTTCTGGGTCGCTCGGCTCCTCGGCAACGACCCAGTTGACGGGTCCAGGTGCCGCGCAGGACGCGGCAGCGATGTTACAGGCAATCTCGATATAGGCTGGTTTCTTCTCACGCAATGCGCTACGGATCGCGTAATCGATCTGCCGGGGCGCATCCGCCGCGGAGGTAACGACAACAGCGGCGCAAGTGACCTTCTTCGCCATCTCGACTTGGTAGGAAAAGTCGTGGGTCGCGAGCGTGTGGTGTACCAGGTGTTCCGTCGCCCGGTCATTGGTGTTAGGTCCGCCGCTGACCAGGATGACCGGTAGATTCTCTGCATATGCGCCGGCGATCGCGTTGATGGCTGACAGGCCACCGACGCTGAACGTCACCACTGCGGCCGCGGCGCCGCAGGTACGCGCGTAGCCTTCGGCACTGTAGCCGCAGTTCAGTTCATTGCAGCAGTAGACCTGCTCCAGTTCCTTGTTTGTCAACAGCTGGTCGAGCAGAACGAGATTAAAGTCACCGGCGACGGCGAAATGATGCTTCAATCCAATTTGCGACAGACGAGCGGCAAGATAGCTGCCAACCGTGTATGTCACAGAACGCCTCCTGTCATACAACCTCCTCCAATCCTAGGAAGAGGTTGCCAGTACCGCGACGACGAATCCATTGGACGAACGTATCGGTGCAATGTCCGCCTGGTCTCGACAACACGGTCCATAGCCACTGGATCGACAGCTAAGAGTGTCTCGATTGAGATGCGCTACTTATCGGTCCCTCGCGTCCGTTGCCACACCTTCGCGCCGAAGTCCCGCAAATATCTTGGAGGCCGCCCACTTACAAGTGACGCCGACACCGATACCAACCACGGTATCGAGAAGCCGCAGAAGTGGTTGATGCCAAGCGTGCTCGGGACTGATGATCGCCACAACCAAGACGACAATGGTAGTAATCGCAGTTGTGACAATGTCTTCACGCCGCTTCGACACGATCATCACCAGCGTGCCTACGGTGACGAGAATTGAGATGCCAACCGCTGAGGGCGAGATAAATGCCAAGTAGAGCAGACAGAGCGCAAAGCTGACGCACGTGGCAATGAGCCGGGCGATGCCAGCCGACAGGCTATGCGCCCGCGTGTC